>JBKPNB010000131.1:0-4478 GCA_046732395.1 Actinomycetota bacterium
GTGCCAACGGTGCCGATGCGACCGCTCGAGCTCCGAGCGGCGGCGGCGATCGCCGATCTCGCCGGCGAGCTCGCGGCAGTCGGGGAGCTGCCGGGCTGCGCTCGGCCGGGCCTCGACGACGCGATCGCCGCGATCGAGGGAGCGACGGTGCCCGCCTGGCGGGGGCCGGCGGACGGGCGCGTCCGGATTCTCGGCCCCTACCGGCTGCGCGCCGGGCGCGCCCGGTTCCTGTTCTGCGCCTCGCTCCAGGAGGACGAGTTCCCGGGCGCGGGCCCGGCCGACCCCCTACTGGGCGAGGAGCGCCGCGCCGCGCTCGGAATCGCGGCGCTCCGGCGCGGCGACCCCGCCGAGGAGGAGCGATACCTCTTCCACACCTGCGTCTCGCGCCCCACCGAGCGCCTCTACCTGAGCTGGCGGAGCTCGGACGAGGACGGCGGTGCGCTGGCGCGCTCGCCGTTCATCGACGACGCCCTCGACCTCCTCGCGCCCGGGAGCGAGGAGCGAATCACGCGCCGGATCGGACCCGAGCGAGTGGCCCCGACCGCGGCCGAGGCGTCGACCGAGCGCGGGCTGGCGCGGGCGCTGGCGGCGAGCGGCAGCGAGGCGGCCGCCGAGCTCGCCCGTCTCGGACTCGAGGACGCGGCGGCCGCGCGCGTGGCCGGGATGCTGGCCGCGATCCCGGACCCGGACTGGATGCCGGGGCCGCTCGTCAATCCCGCCGTTCTCGAGGAGCTCGAAGGCCGCGGGGTGACGAGCCCCAACTCGCTCGAGCGCTGGCTCGAATGCCCGTACCGCTGGTTCGTCGACCATGAGTTGGCGCCGGTGCGCCTCGAGCCCGAGAGCGATCCGCTCTGGGTCGGGTCGGTGATCCACGATGCTCTCGAGCGCCTCTACCGCGAGGCCCCGGGCGCGGACTCGATCCCCCGCCCCGGTGACGTCGGGCGCTGGAAGCGACGATTCGGCGAGCTGCTCGCCGAAGAGGGCGGCGCCGGCGGCGCCCGGCCGGAGCGCGACGCGGCGCTCGCCCGCGCCCGGGCCCAGGTCGAGGCGTTCCTCGACTCCGAGGCGGAGGCAGACACCGGGCTTCGCCCGCGCCCGGACCTGCTCGAGTGGGAGTTCGGCTTCGAGGGAGACGACGACCCCGGGCCGCTTCGCCGCGGCGGGCTCGTCCTGCGCGGACGGGTCGACCGCATCGACGTCGCCCCGGACGGTCGCGCGGCCGTGGTCCGCGACTACAAGACCGGCAGCTCGGTGGTCGGCGCCGGCTCGTTCCGCGACCGCGGGACGCTCCAGATCCAGCTCTACATGACGGCCGTCCGCGATCTGCTCGGGCTCGAGCCGATCGCCGGCCTCTACCAACCGCTCGGGGCGGCCGATCCCGACAAGCGCCGCCCGCGGGGGCTCGCGGCCGGCGACGACGAGCGCCTCGCCGGGCTCGACCTCGCCTGGCGCAGCAGGGACGTCTGCGAGACCGACGACCTCGAGGAGCACCTCGCCGCCGCGCTCGAGCGCGCCGCGGACGCTGCCGGCGAGATGCGCGCGGGGCGGATCGGCCGCCGGCCGCTGGGCGGGCGCTGTCCCGAGCACTGCACCTTCCAGGCGATCTGCCGCCTCGAGCGGGCGCTCGGCGTGCCGGCGGAGAACGGCGCCGAGGAGGAGTCGTGACCTGTGCCCCGCCCCGCGCCGATGGGGCGCTGACGGCCGAGCAGCGGCTCGCCGTCGAGGCCCGCGATCGCGACGTCTTCTGCGAGGCGGGGGCGGGCAGCGGCAAGACCCGCGTCCTCGTCGAGCGCTATTGCGCGGCGGTCGCCGACGATGGGATCGCGATCGAGCGGATCCTGGCGTTCACCTTCACCGAGCGCGCCGCCGCCGAGCTTCGCGGGCGGATCCGCCGCGCGCTCATCGACCGGGCGCGGTCGGCGGCGTCGGCCGGCGAGGGCGAGCGGGCCCGCGAGCTGACGACGCTGGCCCGGGCCAGCGAGAGAGCGTGGGTGACGACGATCCACGGCTTCTGCCGGCGCCTCCTCGCCTCGCGGCCGGCGGCCGCCGGCCTCGACCCGCGCTTTCGCGTACTCGATGAGAGCGAGGCCGCCCGCCTGCGTGATGCCACCATCGCCGAGGCGCTCGGCGACCTCGCGCGGCGCGACCCCGAACCGTTCGGGCGGGCGCTGGCCGCCTACCGCCCGCGCCGGTTCGCCGAGATGGTCATCGCCGCGCATGCCCGCCTGCGAAGCCAGGGGATGCCGGAGCCGCGCCTGCCCGCCCTCGGCGAGCCGATCCGCTCGGTGAACGGCGCCTGCGACGACGCGGAGGAGACCGCCCTGCGGCCCGCCGAGCTCGACGCCGCCCGCGACGCGCGCGCTGCGCTCGAGGCCGCGCTCGAAGCGTTCGGGCGCGGCTACGAGGAGGCGAAGGCCGCTCGCTCGGCGCTCGACTTCGCGGACCTCGAGCTGCGCGCCCTCGAGCTGTTGCGGACGACGCCCGCGGGGGGCGAATGGCGCGAGCGCTTCGATCACGTCCTGGTCGACGAGTTCCAGGACACGAACGCGGTGCAGGTCGAGCTCGTCGAGGCGTTGCGCGGTCCCGCCGCGCGTCTGTTCGTCGTCGGCGATGAAAACCAGTCGATCTACCGGTTTCGGAACGCCGAGCTCGAGGTGTTCCGCGCCGAGCGCGCGCGCGCCCGCGAGGCGGGGACCGAGATGGTCTCCCTGCGCGGCAACTTCCGCTCGACGCCGCAGGTGCTCGGGGGGGTGAACGCCCTCGGCGCGACGCTGCTCGACGGATTCGGGCCGCTCGCCGCCGGTCGCCGCCCACCGGCCGGGGCAGCCGCGACGGAGCTCCTTTTGACCCTCGAGGACGGCCGGGACGCGACCTGGTCGGACGAGGGGATCGACCTCGAGGCGCCGCCGTCGGAGAGGAGGCCGGAGGTGGTCGCCGAGGCCCGCAACCTGGCCCTGCGACTGCGCGAGCTGGTCGAGGAGGAGGGCGTGGAGCGGGGCCGGATCGTCGTCCTGCTGCGGGCCTTCACCCACGTCGACGCCTACGAGGACGCCCTGCGGCGCTGTGGCCTTCGCCCCTATGTGGTCGGGGGTCGCGGCTACTGGTCCCAGCAGCAGGTCGAGGACGTGATCCGGCTGCTGGCGACGATCGCGAACCCGCTCGACGACGAGCTGCTGCTCGGCGCTTTCGCCTCCCCCGCCGTCGGGGTCCGCCCCGACGCGCTGCGGCTGCTGCGGCGGGCGGCCGGCGAGGGACGCCACCTGTGGCCGGCGATCGAGTGGGCGTTCGGATCGGGCGATCGCGAGCCCCCCGACATCGACGGGGAGCCGCTCGCGGCGATCGACGCCGACGACCGCGAGCGCCTGCGGCGGTTCTGCGCGGGGCTCGCCCGCCTGCGGGCCGAGGCTCCGGTCCTCGGCCTCGAAGAGCTCGTCGACCGGACGATCACCGCGTTCGGCTATGACCTTGCGCTGCTCGCCCGCTCCGGCGGCGCCGGGCGGATGGCGAACGTCCGCAAGCTGATGCGGCTGGCGAGGGAGTTCGAACGGCTCGAGGGGCGCGACCTCCGGGGCTTCCTCGAGGCCGCGGCGGAGAGCACCCGTCGCGACGAGCGCGAGGGGATGGCGGCGCTCGCCGCCGAGGACCACGACGGGGTCCGGGTGATGACGGTTCACGCGGCCAAGGGACTCGAGTTCGAGGTGGTCGCCGTCCCCGATCTCGGCCGCAAGCTCGGCGCCGGCCACCGCTGGGAGGACGTGGTGATCGGCTCCGGCGAGGGACGTGGGCGGTTCGGGATGCGGCTCGTATTCCCGTCGGCGAAATCCTTCGGGCTCTGGGAGCTCGTCGCGCTCAACCAGGAGGCGAGGGCGGCGGAGGCGGCCGAGAGCTGCCGGCTCGTCCACGTCGCCGCGACCCGAGCCACCGACAGGCTGATCCTGAGCGGCGTCTACCGCCGCCGCGATCTCGAGCCGGTCGACGAGCCGCGACCGTCCGACAGTCCGCTGCGCCGGTTCCTGCCCGCCCTCGTCGAGCGCGGCTGGGGAGGCGGCGACGGCGCCGTCGTCCTCGCCGCCCCACCCCCGCTCGCCGGGACGGGGCCCGACGACGGTGACGCGGCGGACGGGCGCGCGGTGCCGCTCACGATCGCCGTCAACGGTCCGAGCCCCGAGCGCGCCGCCGTCCTCGTCCAGCGCCATCCCGAGCCGCCGGCCGCCAAGGACGAGGTTGCCGCCCGGCCGCCTCCGTTGATCGGGGGCCGCCCGCGGCCGGTCCCGGTCGGCCACCTCTCCTACTCGGCGCTCTCGAGCTACGAGCGCTGCGGCTATCGCTTCTACGCCGAGCGGGTGCTCGGATTGGGCGCGATCGCCACATGGAGCGCTGCCGGGGAAGAGACC
This sequence comes from Actinomycetota bacterium, assembly GCA_046732395.1. Taxonomy (GTDB): domain Bacteria; phylum Actinomycetota; class Thermoleophilia; order Solirubrobacterales; family 70-9; genus JAWVFM01. Next base: position 4,395 of record JBKPNB010000131.1, read on the forward strand.
GAGGACGCTGGCGACGCCGCCGCCGCGGAACCCGCCGACGAGATCGCCGACCCGCCGGCGGGCGGCGAGCCGGTCGCCCGCGAG
>JBKPNB010000132.1:0-9906 GCA_046732395.1 Actinomycetota bacterium
CTCGCCCAGCGATCCGGCGCGGATGACGAGCTGCACGGCCTCCGGGATGGTCATGAAGTAGCGCGTCATGCGCTCGTCGGTCACCGTCACCGGGCCGCCGAGGGCGATCTGGCGGCGGAAGATCGGCACGACCGAGCCCGAAGAGCCCAGGACGTTGCCGAAGCGCACGGTGGCGAACTTCGTCTCGGGCCAGCGCTGCTGGGCGGCCTCGACGGCGAATTCGGCCAGCGCCTTGGACGCCCCCATGACGGTGGCCGGCTGGACGGCCTTGTCGGTGGAGACGAGCACGAAGCGCTTGGCGCCCGCCTCGCCCGCCACCCGCGCGACGAGCCGCGTGGCCAGGGCGTTGTTGCGCACGGCCTCGACAGGGTTGCGCTCCATGAGCCCGACGTGCTTGTAGGCGGCGGCGTGGAAGACGACGCCGGGACGGTGCTCGGCGAAGACCTCGCGCATCCGCTCGCCCTCCTTGCAGTCGGCGAGCACGGGCGCGAGCGTCGAGGGGTGGACGTGTCGGTCGTCCTCGAGCTCACGCTGGATGCGGAAGAGGTTCTCCTCGGCGTGGTCGACGAGCACGAGCCGGCGCGGCGCGACGCGGGCGATCTGGCGGCAGAGCTCGGCGCCGATCGAGCCGCCGGCGCCGGTGATCATGACCACCTCGCCGACGAGGTAGCCGCCCACGCGATCGAGCTCCATGCGCACGGGCTCGCGGCCCAGGATGTCCTCGACCCGGACCTCGCGCACCTGGCGCACGACCTGCCCCGAGCCGGCCTGCAGCAGCTCGAACACGGTCGGCATCGTGCGCACGGGGATCCCGCGCTGGCGCGCCGCCCGCACGACGCGCGCGCGCAGCGTGCCCGGCGCCGACGGGATCGCGATGGTGATCTCGTCGGGCTCGGCCTCGTCGAGGATGCGCCCGAGCTGGTCGGTCGGTCCCAGCACCTTGACGCCGTCGACCCGGATGCCGCGCTTGAGCGGGTCGTCGTCGACGAACCCGACGGGGTCGAGACCGAGCTGCGGGTTGCGCAGCACCTCGCGCAGGACCAGCCGGCCGCCCTCGCCGGCGCCGACGATGAGCACGCGGCGGGCGTCGGCGCGCGCGCGGAAGCCGCGCACGGGGCCCTCGTAGACGATGCGCGCGACGAAGCGCGCGCCGCCGATCAGCACCAGCGTGAGCAGGAAGAAGAGCGCCATGACCCCGGTGGGCGCCGAGATCGTGATGTCCCCCGCGCCCGACCGCACGGTCACCGGATGTGTGACGGCGATGAAGCCCGCCAGCACCAGCGTGTTGACGAGGATCGCCTGGAAGATCCCCAGGTAGTCGCGCGAGCTCGTGTAGCGCCACTGCTTGAGCTCGAGGCGGAAGAGGGTGAAGACGACGAGCGCCGACACCACCACGAAGACGATCGTGGCGTCGAACAGCTCCTCGTAGCGCTTCGGCGTCCCGGTGTCGAAGCGCAGGCGGTAGCTCAGGTAATAGGCGGCGGCGACGAGCGCACCGTCGATCGCCAGCTGCGGGATCGAGTGGCGATGCAAGGGGAACGCCGCCGAGCGCAGGCGTCGGCGCATCGGGCGCGATGATAGCTGCGCCTGAGGCGTCTGAAGCTCACCGGCCCCGAGGACTTCGCGCGCGGGACGCGAACACCCCGGGGATGTCAGCAAGCGTCCCGGACCGGGGGTTCTGGTCTGGCCGCCGGGTGCTCGTCACCGGCCACACGGGGTTCAAGGGCGCATGGCTGTGCCTGTGGCTCGCCGAGATGGGCGCCCGCGTGAGCGGATACGCGCACGCGGCGCCGGACGGCCCGTCGCTGTATGCATTGGCCGGCGTCGAGCAGGACGTGGAGAGCGTGACCGCAGATGTGCGCGACACGGATGCGGTGGCGGCGGCGGTCGCGCGCCTGGAGCCCGAGATCGTCATCCACATGGCCGCGCAGGCGTTCGTGCGCCGCTCGTTCGAGGCGCCGGTCGCCACGTACGCGACCAACGTGATGGGCACGGCGAACGTCCTCGACGCCGTCCGCCGCAGCGACGGCGTGCGGGTGGTGGTCGTCGTGAGCTCCGACAAGTGCTACGAGAACCGCGAGTGGGTCTGGGGCTACCGCGAGAGCGACCCGATGGGCGGCCACGACCCCTACTCGAGCTCCAAGGGCGCCACCGAGCTGGTCACCGCCGCCTATCGCGCCTCGTTCTTCGACGCGTCCGACGCCCCCGCGGTCGCGAGCGCGCGCGCCGGCAACGTGTTCGGCGGCGGCGACTGGAGCGAGGACCGCCTGCTGCCGGACGTCTTCCGCGCCGCCCTCGCCGGCGGGCCGATCCGGATCCGCAACCCCGAGGCCGTGCGCCCATGGCAGCTCGTCCTCAACCCGCTGAGCGGCTACCTGCGCGTGGCCGAGCGCGCGTGGGCCGATCGCGGTTGCGCCCGCAGCTGGAACTTCGGGCCCGCCGACGACGACGCCCGGCCGGTGCGCTGGATCGTCGAGCGCCTTGAGGCGCTGTGGGACCGGCCGCTGCGCTGGGAGGTCGATCCCGGGCCGCATCCGCACGAGGCGCAATGGCTCAAGCTCGACTCGTCGCTGGCCCGCGCGCGCCTGGACTGGACTCCGCGCTGGGCCCTCGGCGAGGGCCTCGAGCGCACGGTCTCCTGGCACCAGGCCCACCGCGACGGGGCCGACGTGCGCGAGACGACGCTCGGGCAGATCCGGGACTTCGAGTCGGCGTGACATGGACCGAGCCGCAGCTCGACCTGGCGGCCCCTGGCGGCTACGGCAGGCACGCCGTCGCGTCTACGGTCTCCCAGCGCACGGCGTCGGGCGGTAGGAGGAACGGGTCCGGGATCGCCAGCGGATGCACCGGCACGCCCGCATCCTCGAAGGCGCCGGCCAGCGGCGAGCCCCACAGCGCCAGGCCGAGGCGCCCGGGAGCGGCGAGCGCCACCGGATCGGCGGTCGGGACGACGGCGACGTCGAGGTCGGTCGTCCCGAAGACCGGCTCGAGCAGAGCCATGACCGCGTCGAGCCCGCCGGGATCGACGGCGACGGAGAGCTGGGACAGCAGCGGCCCCAGCTCGGCGGCGCCGGCCCCCAGCGCCGCCGCGTCGTGCGCGGTCTGCGGGGCCCCGGCGACCGCGTGGCACGGCAGCGACGGCTGATGCAATCCTGCCGCCTGCACCAGCGCGAGATAGCTGCCGATCAGCCGGGCATCCTGTGGCTGGCGCGTCAGCGCGCGGCCCATGACCATGTACGCGGCCCAGCCGTCGCTGACGCGCCGCAGGCTTGCGCTGCTCAACGCCGTGGCGACGTCGGCATGGGCCATGGCGACCATCGGGTCGCGATGGGCCTGCCACGGCGCGGGCATCGCCTCGTCGAGGAAGAGCCGGTCCAGCGTGGCGGGGATGTCGCGGCCGTTGAGACCCGAGGCGTTGGACGCCAGGGTGCCGGCGTCGGCATGCACCCGGTTCGCTATCAGCGGCTCGGCGATCGTCGCCACCGGCCAGCGCAGCGACAGGCGCATCCACGTGAGCCAGTCGCCGGCGTAGAACGAGCGTCCGTCGAAGCCGCCGATCCCCCGCAGCGCGTCCACGCGGGCGAGCACCGACTGGCACGACACCGCGTTGCGCGGCGCGATCCGGGCGAAGAAGTCGGGGGCCGCCACGAGCGCCGGCGTCGCCGCGTGGTCGGGCTCCACGCCGACCTTGACGCCGGCCTCGTCTATGAGGTCGGTGGTCGAGCTCACGAAGCCGGCACCCGTGTCACGCAGTGCCGCCACCTTGCGCGCCAGGTTGCCCGGGTACATCACGTCGTCGGCCGCGAACGGCACGAAGTACTGCGCCCCGGTCCCCGCGAGGACGCGGTTGAGGCTGCCGTAGTAGAAGACGTCGGCCGGGTTGCGCTCCGCCGTCACCCGTGCGTCGCTCGTGTAGCGACGGGCGACGTCCAGGGAGTCGTCGTCCGAGCGGTTGTCCAGGACGCACACCGAGAGCTCGACGCCCTCCTGTGCCAGGACGCTCTCGATCGCCTCGCCGAGGTAGTCCCGCCCGTTCTTGACCGGGATCGCGACGCAGACCGTCGGGGCGCTCATGCCGCCTGGCGCATGTGCCGGCTGCCGGCGTGCGCCGCGTCCAGTGCCCGCCGCACGCACTCGCCGACGCGCGCCACCTCGTCGCGGCGCAGGCACACGCCGCTGGGCAGGTTGACCCCTGTGCGCCCGATGCGGTCGGCCACCGGGCCGGCCGGCTGGCGGCGGGTCCACATCGGGTAGCGGCTGATGGCCGGAAAGACGGGCCGGGTGTCGATGTCCGCTGCCTGCAGCGCGGCCCGCAGCTGGTCGCGGTCGAGCCTCGCCTCGGGCTCGACCAGGACGCTGGTCATCCAGTAGATGCTGCGCGCCCAGTCCGCCTCGTGGTTGAGCGTGACCCCGGCGAGCCCGCCGAGCTCCTCCTCGTACCAGCCGAAGATGCGGCGCTTGGCCTCGATCAACTGGTCGATTCGCTCCAGCTGCCCCAGCCCGATGGCGGCCTGAACGTTGGACAGCCGGTACTTGAAGCCTGTCTCGCCGATCCAGAAATCGCCCTCATGACCCATCGTCCAGAGGTAGCGCGCGCGGTCGTAGACCTCGTCGGAGTCGGTGACGAGCATCCCGCCTTCGCCGGTCACCAGCAGCTTGGCGCCCTGGAAGCTGAAGCCGGCGGCGGCGCCGAAGCTCCCGGTCCGCTGCCCGGCGACCTCCGCCCCGAGCGACGGCGCTGCGTCCTCGACGATGTGGAGGCCATGGGCGCGGGCGACCGCGGCGATCGCGTCCATCCTGGCGGGATGGCCGTAGAGGTGCACAGGCATCACGGCCTTGGTGCGCGGGGTGATCGCGGCTTCCAGGGCGGCCGGGTCGAGGCACCAGCTGACCGGCTCCACGTCGGCGAAGACCGGGGTGGCCCCGGTGTAGGTGACCGCGTTGGCCGTCGCCACCCACGTCAGGTCGGGCACGATGACCTCATCGCCGGGGCCGATGCCCAGCGCGAGCAGGGAGAGGTGCAGCGCGCCCGTGCAGCTGGAGGTCGGCAGCGCGTGGCGCGCGCCCACGTAGTCGGCGAAGGCGGCGCTGAACGCGTCCAGGTAGTCGGAGTGATGGTCGTTCCAACCGCGCCGCACCGCGTCGAGCGCGTAGCTGGCCTCGCGCGCGGACATCGACGGCCCCGCGGTCAGGATCTGCGCGGGCACCGGGGTCTGCGGCGCATGCTCCATGACCAGGAAGCGTCGATCGACGGGCTCGCCGTGGGCGGCGGGCACGAACGCCGTCGCGCCTTCACCGCGCTCCTCGCGCCGCAGGTCGATGGCGCCGGCGCCGCGGAAGCCGAGCCGCTCGTAGAACGCCACAGCGCGGACGTTGTCCTCGAACACGCGCAGGCGGATCGTCTGTGGCCCGAGGACCTCGGCCGCCCAGCGCAGCAGGGCGTCCATGGCAACCGACATCAGGCCGGGCTCGCCCGGCTCGCCGCGCACCACGTTGTCCACCTCCAGCGTGCGGTCGCCGTCCAGCGCGTTGGCGAAGCCGAGGTGCCCAATCGCGTGGCCGTGACGATCGCAGACGAGGAAGAGCAGGCGATCCTCAACGTCCAGCAGCCCAGCGCGCAGCCAGCGTGCCGTCCCGGCGTCGGTGACGGGGAAGGAGGTGGGGAACGCCGAGGCGTGCTCCTCGCGCCAGCGCGACAGCGTGCTGATGAGCTGCTCGTCGTCGCTGTGCAACTCGCACACGGGCACGAGCAGGCCGCGCTCGTCGGGGAGGACGATGGATCGGGCGTGGAGGTCGGCCAGGGCGCGTGTGCCCTTCAGGAAGGCGAACTCCTTGCGCGCGGTCACGGCGAACACGCGGCGGGCGCGGTCGTCGTTGGGCACGACGGTCATGTGAGGCTCCTCTTGGATGCGACACCCTCGAGCAGCTCGAGCGTCGCGCGGGCGACGCTGTCGCCGTCCAGGCCGAAATGCTCGAGCAGGTGCTCGCGCGACCCCACCGCGTGGGCGAACGCGTCGGGCATGCCCAGCCGGCGCAGGCGTGCGGGCACGCCGGACTCGGCCAGCGCCTCGGCAGCCGCGCTGCCCAGCCCGCCGAGCACCGTGTGCTCCTCGAGCGTCACCACGGCACCGGTGTGCGCGGCGGCTTGCACCAGCGTCGCCCCGTCGAACGGCTTGACGGTCCCGTAATGCAACACGGTCGCCTCGACGCCCACGGCGGCGAGGGCGTCGGCCGCCGCCAGCAGCTCGCCGAGGATCGCGCCGGTGGAGGCCAGGGTCACGTCGGCGCCGTCGCGCAGCGTGGTCGCGTGGCCGACGACGAACGACGCGTCGGCGGGCAAGACGTTGGGCTCGGCGTTCTTGCCGAGGCGCAGGTAGACGGGACCATCGGCAGCGAAGGCGGCGCGGGTCGCCCGGCGCACTTCGGCGGGATCGCCGGGCGCCAGCACCATCATCCCGGGCAGCACGCGCATGAGCGCGAGGTCCTCGATCGCGTGGTGCGTGGGTCCGAGGTACCCGTAGGACAACCCCCCGCCGACGCCCACGAGCTTGACGTTGGCCTCGGGCATCGCGATGTCGACGCGGATCTGGTCGTGCGGGCGCGATGTGATGAACGGCGCGATCGAGTAGGCGAAGGGCACCTGCCCTCCGTAGGCCAGCCCGGCGGCGACGCCGACCAGGTTCTGCTCGGCGATGCCCACGTTGAGGTAGCGCCCGGGGGCGGCCGCCTCGAAGTCGTCGAACAGGCCGATGCCGAGGTCGCCCGTCAGCGCCCATACGCGCTCGTCGTCGCGTGCCAGATCGGTCAGCGCCTCGAAGAAGGCGTCTCTCATGCCGCCGCCCGCTCGAGCTGGGCCATGACGCGTGCGCGATCCTCCTCGCGCAGGGAGCGGTAATGCCACATCAGCTCGTTCTCCATGAAGCCGACGCCGTGGCCCTTGGTCGTGCGTGCGATCACCGCGGACGGGCCGTCGGAGCAGTCGGTGACCGCGGAGGCCAGCGCGTCGTGGTCGTGGCCGGGCACCTCGCTCGCGTGCCAGCCGAAGGCCTCGAACTTGGGCAGCAGCGGCTCGAGGTCGAGCACGTCGGCCGTCGGTCCGAGGCCCTGGAGGCCGTTGGCGTCGACGATGAGCGTGAGGTTGCCGAGCGCCAGGTGACCGCCGAGCGCGATCGCCTCCCAGACCGAGCCCTCGTTGAGCTCGCCGTCGCCGACCAGACAGAACGTGCGGCGCGCCGAGCCGGCGTGGCGGTCGGCCAGCGCGCGCCCGATGGCGATCGCGGGCCCGTGCCCGAGCGATCCGCCGGTCATCTCGACGCCCGGAACACCACGCTCCGGATGGCCCGCGAAGCGCCCCGCGTCCGCGCAGTACCCCGCGACGACCTCTGCGGGGCTGAGCACGCCGGCGCCGGCAAGCGTGGCATACAGCGCCGATGCGGCGTGGCCCTTGGAGAGCAGGAAGCGGTGCCCGTCGCCGGGGCCGCTCGGAAGGACATCGGCGTACAGCACGGCAAGCACGTCGACGATCGAAAGCGAGCTGCCGATGTGGCAGGTGCCAGCGGAGATGGCGGCCTCGAGGACCAGGCGGCGTGCCGCATCGGCTCGCTGGACGCTTGTCGCGCTCACCGCACGGCCGCCGCGTCGAGCAGCGCTCGGACGGTGTCGGTGCGACGACGGCCGCCGTCGACCTCGAGATCCCGCCGGCGGTCGTCCCAGACGCGCCACGGTGCGTCGCCGCGGTCCCACAGTCCACGGAGGTGCTCGACGTCGCGCATCGTGTCCGCGCACTGCCAGAACCCGTCGTGGCGGTAGACGCGCAGCTCACCGTCGGCGGCGAGCTCCTCGAGCGGACCGCGCTCGAGGACGCAGGACGGGTCCGCGGACAGGCGGTCGAGCACCGCGCGGTCGAAGACGAAGAAGCCGCCGGAGATGAGGGTCGCGCCGGCCGGCTTCTCGGAGAAGCTGGTGACCTCGGTGCCGTCGAGCACGAGCTCTCCGAAGCGCGACGGGGGATGGACCCCCGTCACCGTCGCCAGCCGCCCGTGCGAGCGATGGAAATCCAGCAGCGCGCCGATGTCGACGTCGGCGAGGCCATCGCCGTACGTGCACAGGAAGAGGTCGTCGTCGCCCACGTAGCGCTCGATGCGCTTGACGCGCGCGCCGGTCATGACGTCGTCGCCGGTGTCGACCAGCGAGACGGTCCAGTCCTCGTGCGCGGGCGTGATGTGCTGGACACCGCCGGTCGCCAGCGAGACCGTCAGGTCTGAGCGCAGCGCGTGGTAGTCGAGGAAGAACTGCTTGATCATCGCGCCGCGGTAGCCGAGGCAGCACACGAAGTCGGTCAGCCCGTGCGCGGCGTAGAGCTTCATGATGTGCCAGAGGAGAGGTCGGCCGCCGACCTCGACCATCGGCTTGGGGCGGTACTCGGTCTCCTCGCGCATGCGAGTTCCCATCCCGCCGCAGAGGAGCACGACCTTGGGGGGGCCTGAAGAGGTCATCGCCCTGTCTATCGACCATGGACGAATGTTCCTGAAGTGCGGTGTCGATGGCCGGTCACAGCCACTCGTGGCGGGCTCAAGTCGCGTGCCCCGCACGCCGATGGCAGAGCCATGGCTGCGACCGCCGAACAGATCCTCGCACTCGTGGCCGAGTACGCCGCCGAGCGCCACGCCCCGAGGGGCTTCGACCCCACGAGCCCGTCGGTCCCCGTGTCCGGCCGGGTGTTCGGCACCGAGGAGGTCGTCGAGCTCGTGCGCACGAGCCTGGATTTCTGGCTCACCGCCGGCCCGGAGACGAAGAAGTTCGAGCGCGCCCTCGCGCGCGCGGCCGGCCTGCGCCACGCGCTCATGGTCAACTCGGGCTCGTCGGCCAATCTCGCGGCGATCACCGCCCTCACCTCACCGCAGCTCGGCGATCGGCGCCTGCGTCCCGGCGACGAGGTCATCACCGTCGCCGCCGGCTTTCCCACGACGGTCAACCCGATCGTGCAGAACCGGCTCGTCCCCGTCTTCGTCGACGTCGAGCTGCCGACCTACAACGTCGACCCCGCGCAGCTCGAGGCGGCCGTGTCGAGCCGGACGCGCGCCGTGGTCATCGCCCACACGCTGGGCAACCCCTTTGACCTCGAGGCGGTCACCGATCTGTGCCGCCGGCACGACCTCATGCTGGTCGAGGACTGCTGCGACGCGCTGGGCGCCACCTATGACGGCCGCCCGGTCGGGACGTTCGGCGACCTCGCCACACTCTCCTTCTACCCCGCCCACCACATCACCACAGGCGAGGGCGGCGCCGTGCTCGCCAACCGCGGCGTGATGAAGCGGATCGTCGAGATCGTCCGCGACTGGGGCCGCGACTGCTGGTGCGACCCGGGCTGCGAGAACACCTGCGGCAAGCGCTTCACGCAGCAGTTCGGCACGCTGCCGGCCGGCTACGACCACAAGTACGTCTACTCGCACCTGGGTTACAACCTCAAGGCCACCGACATGCAGGCCGCCGTCGGCCTCGCGCAGCTCGGCCGCCTCGACGAGTTCGTCGCCGCGCGCCGCCGAAACCACGCCTATCTGAGCGCGGCGCTGGCCGACATGAGCGACGTGCTCATCCTGCCCGAGGCGACGTCCGGCTCGGATCCGTCATGGTTCGGCTTCGCTGTCACCGTGCATCCCGACGCGCCCTTCGGCCGGGCCGAGCTCGTGGCTCACCTCGAGTCGGCCGGGATCGCCACGCGGCTGCTGTTCGGGGGCAATCTCCTGCGCCAGCCGGCCTACCAGGACGTGGAGCACCGAGTCGTCGGCTCCCTGGAGACCACCGATCTCATCGCGCAGCGGACCTTTTGGATCGGCTGCTATCCGGGCCTGGACGAGACCCATCTCGACTACGCAGTCGAGCAGCTTCAGCGCTTCCGGGCGGGCC
>JBKPNB010000133.1:0-4351 GCA_046732395.1 Actinomycetota bacterium
GCCCCGGCCGCCGGCGCGGGCGGCGTCGGCGAGCCACCGAAGCGCGGGGTTTGGGCCCGGTATGTCGTCGGCTCGCTGCTGATCGTGATCTCGATCGCCACCGCCACCGCGGTGAGCGGAGTGGTCTTCGCCAACGACATCGCCGCCGGCCTCGGCGGCCTCCCGCGGGTCCAGCACCTGCTCCAGGACACGAGCGCGGCCGGACCGCAGACGATTCTCATCCTCGGCTCCGACAAGCGCCCGCAGGAGGGCGACCACGGCCGCTCCGACACCACGATCCTCCTGCGGGTGACCCCGAGCGCGATCAACCTGCTCTCGCTGCCCCGCGACCTGCAGGTGAACATCCCTGGGGTGGGGACCGACAGGCTCAACGCCGCCTACACCTACGGGGGGCCCGCGCTGACGACGAAGGTGGTCCAGCAGATCACCGGCCTGCCGATCAACCACGTCGTCAACATCGACTTCACCGGCTTCGCGGATGCCGTCAACGCGGTCGGCTGCGTCTACTTCGACGTCGACCACCACTACTACCACTCGAACACCGGGCTGCCCGTCTCGGAGCAGTACGCGGAGATCAACATCCACGCCGGCTACCAGCGGATGTGCGGCTTCAACGCGCTCCAGTTCGTCCGCTACCGGCACGACGACAACGACCTCGTCCGCTCCGCCCGCCAGCAGGCGTTCCTGCGCGAGGCCCGCCACCAGATCCCGCCGACGAAGCTGCTCGAGGACTACAACAGCCTGGTCGCGATCTTCTCCAAGTACACGACCTCCGACAACGCCCTGCAGGACACCGGCAAGGTGATCGGGCTCGCGAAGCTCTTCTTCGCCGCCCGCAACGCCCAGGTCCGCGAGATCCACTTCCCCGGCGTTCTCGGGCCCTCGTACGTGACCGCGAGCTCGAGCGCGATCCACCGGGCGGTGCAGCAGTTCCTCGCCGAGCCGTCGAACCCCTCGGGGTCGGCGAGCGGCGGCTCGGGCTCCGGCGGCGGCGGCGGTGGCGGCGGCGGCTCGTCCGGATCGGGTGGCGGGTCGTCGGCTCCCCCGCCGCTCACGGACTCGACGGCGACGGGGCAGCACATCGCGGCCAAGCTCTCCAACCCCCGCTGGCGCCGGGAGGGGAAGATCCCGATGCTCTATCCGACCAAGCTCGTCCCCGGCTCGTTCCTGACCAGCGACTCCGACTCCTACCGGATCGACGGGCCGGGAGACCAGATCTACGACGGCTACACCTTCGTCGCCGAGGTTCCGGCAACGGCGCCGGGCTACGGCTACACGGCCTACTACGACTTCACCGGCACGAACTGGCCCGACCCGCCGATCCTCGACAGCCCGACCGAGACCAAGACCATCAACGGCCATGAGTTCGAGATGTTCTGGGACAACGGGCGCCTGCGGCTCGTCGGCTGGAAGACTTCGAAGGGGTCCTACTGGGTCGACAACGACCTCCTCGAGACGCTCTCGCCCGGCCAGATGGTGGCGATGGCCGAGGCGATGCGTCCCTACACCGGCTGAACGATGAACTCTGAGCGGGAGGCAGTCGGCGTGATCGGCGTCGGGTGGGTCGGACTGGTCACCGCGGCCTGCTTCGCCGACCTCGGCCACGAGGTTGTCGCGGTCGACGTCGACCGGGCGAAGATCGACTCACTTCGCCGCGGCGCCTCGACCATCCACGAGCCGGGCATCGACGAGCTCCTCGAGCGAAACCGCGACCGGCTCGTCTTCACCACTGAGATCGCCGACGTCCTCGAGCGCGCGCGGCTGTTGTTCTGTTGCGTCGACACACCCCCGACCTACTCCGGCGATGCCGATCTCTCGCGGGTCCGCGCGGTCGTCGCCGGGCTTCGCGAGGACGGCGACCGCGCGCTCGTCATGAAGAGCACCGTGCCGGCGGGCACCGGCGCCGCGATCCGCCGCGACCTGCCCAACCTCGCCTACGTCTCCTGCCCCGAGTTCCTGAAGGAGGGGACCGCGGTCGCCGACTTCCTCCACCCCGACCGGGTCGTGATCGGCGCCGATCCGCGGGACGCCTGGGCGGCCGACGCCGTCGCCGAGCTCTACCGGCCGCTCGGCGGCGAGATCGTCCGCACCGACGTCGCCTCGGCGGAGATGGTGAAGCTCGCGTCGAACGCGTTCCTGGCGACGAAGATCTCGTTCATCAACGAGATCGCGAACGTCTGCGAGGAGGTCGGCGCCGACGTCGCCGAGGTCTCCCGCGGCATGGGCCTCGACGCCCGAATCGGCCCCAGCTTCCTGCGCGCGGGGATCGGCTACGGGGGCAGTTGTTTCCCCAAAGATGTCTCGGCGCTCAAGCAGCTCGCCGGGAATACCGGCTACCACTTCCAGCTGCTCACCTCGGTGATCGAGGTCAACGAGCTCCAGAAGCGGCGGGTGATCGGGAAGCTCACCAAGCACCTCGGCTCGCTGGTCGGCAAGCGCATCGCCCTCCTCGGCCTCGCGTTCAAGCCCGACACCGACGACATGCGGGAGGCGTCGAGCCTGGTGCTCGCGGCGCGGCTCCAGGGCGAGGGAGCGAGGGTCGCCGCCTACGACCCGGTCGCCGAGGACCGGGCGAGCGAGCTGCTGCCGGCGGTCGAGCTGTGCGACTCGGCAGCCTCGGCGCTCGAGGGCGCCGACGCGGCGATCCTGGTCACCGAATGGCCCGAATTCGCCGAGCTCGACTGGCCCGCCATCGCCGGGCGGATGGCTACTCCGCTGTTGGTCGACGGTCGGAACTTCCTCGACCCGGGCAAGCTCCGCACCGCTGGGTTCACCTACGAGGGAATCGGGCGCGGCAACGGCGCCGGGCGCCCCTAGGTCCCACCGGATGCGGGCGCTGGTGCTGGTCGGGGGGGAGGGGACGCGGCTGCGTCCGCTCACGCTGACCCAGCCGAAGCCCGCCGTCCCGCTCGTCGACCGCCCGTTCATCCGCTACATGGTCGACTGGCTCGCGCGCCACGGGATCGACGACGTCATCATGGCCTGCGGGTTTCGCGCCGACCTCCTGCGCGAACGGCTCGGCGAGGGCGGCGGCGACGGGCCGAGGATCCGCTATCTCGAGGAACCCGAGCCGCTTGGAACCGCGGGACCGATCCGGTTCGCCGCGGACCTCCTCGATGACCGCTTCCTGGTCCTCAACGGCGACTGCCTCGCCGACCTCGACCTGACCGCGCTGATGAGCAGGCACGCCGAGCGCGGAGCGATCGGGACGCTGGCGCTCTACCCGGTCGACGACGTGAGCGGCTATGGCCTCGTCCGCCGCCGCGACGACGGCGAGATCGTCGAGTTCCTCGAGAAGCCCGACCCCTCGGGCGCGGAAACCGACGAGATCAACGCCGGGGCCTACGTCCTCGAGCGCCGGGTGCTCGACTTCATCCCGGACGGGCGCGCCGTCTCGATCGAGCGCGAGGTGTTCCCCCGCCTCGTCGGTCGCGGGCTCTACAGCCTCCGCCTCGAGGGCTACTGGATGGACATCGGGACCCCCGAGCGCTACCTCCAGGCGACCTGGGACATCCTCGAACGGCGGGTCGAGACCGACCTCGGCGCGTCGCTCGGCGGCGACGCAGCGATGCTCGAGGAGGGGGTGCGGGTCGACGGGACGGCACAGGTGAACGCCCCGGCGCTGATCGAGCACGGAGCCGAGATCGGTGCAGGGGCGGTGGTCGGTCCCCGGGCCGTGGTCGGCCGCGGGACCGAGATCCGCGAGGGGGGCCGCATCGAGGGCTCGGTTGTCCTCCACGGCTCCTGGATCGGCCCGAACGCCGCCGTCGAGGGCGCGATCCTCGCCTCCGGCGTCCAGGTCGGGGAGCGGGCCACGGTGGCGGCCGGAGCGGTCGTCGGCGAGGGAGCCCACATCAAGCCCGGCACGAAGCTCGAGCCGAGCGCGCGGATCGCCCCCGGGGAGGAGGTTGGATGAGCGAGGCCGCAGCGGCGCTGCGTGTGTCCGACCCGACCGGGCAGCTCGACGACGTCCTCGCCCTCCCCGACCACCTCCGCGACGGCCTTTGGCGGGTCGAGTCGGCCCGCATCGCGCCGTTCGAGGCGAGCGGCCTGGTCGTCTGCGGGATGGGAGGATCGGCGATCGGCGCCGACCTCGCGGCGGTCGCGCTCGGATCGAGGCTGGTCGCCCCGCTCGCAGTCGTCCGCGGCTACGAGCTTCCGCCATCGACGCCGGCCGACCGGGCGGTGCTCTGCTCGAGCTACTCCGGGGACACCGAGGAGACGCTCGCCTGCTACGAGGCCGCCGACGCGCTCGGCGCGCGGCGCGTCGTCGCCACCACCGGCGGGCGGCTCGCCGCCCTCGCCCGCGGCGACGGGGTCCCGGTGATCGGCCTCCCGGCCGGCCTCCAGC
>JBKPNB010000134.1:0-5414 GCA_046732395.1 Actinomycetota bacterium
GTGGTACCTCGCCTGGCAGCGCCTGAAGCGCAACAAGGTGGCGATCGGCTTCGGGATCCTCTTCATCCTGATCGTCGCCGCCTGCCTGGCGGCGCCGCTGTGGGCGAAATACGTCGCCCACACCGGCCCGGACACGAACCACCTCACCGAGAAGATCGACATCGGCGGGCAGCCGACGAACGTCGTCTCGACCGACGGAATCCCGCTCGGGCCCGGCCTCCACGGCAAGTTTCTGCTCGGGGCCGACCCCAACGGCCGCGACGTCATGGTCCGGCTCATGTACGGCGGCAGGACCTCGATCTTCATCGGGGTAATGGCGTCGCTCGTGACCACGATCCTGGCGGTGATCGCCGGGATCGTCGCCGCCTACTACCGCGGCTGGGTCGACGCGGTCATCTCTCGGGCGATGGACGTGATCTGGGCGTTCCCGGTGCTGCTGCTGGGGATCGCACTCGGCACGGCGCTCGCGGTCAGCGGCAGCGGCCTACACATATGGTTCATCACCATCCCCGATGACTCGCTCTGGATCCCGATCCTGATCATCGGCTTCGTCTACGTGCCGTACATGGCGCGGCCGATCCGGGGCGAGGTGCTGGCTTTACGGGAGAAGGAGTTCGTCGAGGCCTCGATCGCCCAGGGCTCGGGGCCGCTGCGCATCATGTTCTCCGACATCCTCCCCAACCTCGTCTCGACGATCATCGTCTTCTTCACCCTCAACATCGCCAACAACATGCTGCTCGAGTCGGCGCTCTCGTTCCTCGGCGCCGGCGTTCGCCCGCCGAACTCGTCCTGGGGCAGCATGGCCGCCGACGGCTATCAGTTCCTCTACAGCGCGCCGCACCTGATGCTTATCCCGGGTGTGGCGATCCTGCTCACGGTGCTGTCGCTGAACATGTTCGGCGACGGACTTCGCGACGCCCTCGACCCGCGGGCGAAGGTCCGGCTCGAGGCCGCGGCCCTGGAGGAGATGCACTAGGTGGCCCGCTTCGTCGCCAGGCGCCTGGTCGGGATGGTGATCGTCCTGTTCGCGGTCTCGATCCTCGTCTTCATCATCTTCAACGTCATCCCGGGCGGCGACCCGGCGCAGCGGATCTGCGGCAAGAACTGCAACCACCAGCTGCTGGTCCAGATCAACAAGGACTTCGGGTTCAACGACCCGCTCCCGGTCCAGTACTGGACGATGATGAAGCAGATCTTCACCGGTCAGCTCGTCTCCTACTCGAGCCAGCTCAACGTCGACCAGCAGATCGCGAAGGGGATCCCGGCGACGTTCTCGCTCTGCATCGGGGCCGTCGTGATCTGGATGGCGTTCGCGATCGCCTTCGGCTACCTGTCGGCGGTCCACGCGGGCAAGTTCACCGACCGCGTGCTGACGATCGTCGCGCTGGTGGGGATCTCGATGCCCGTCTTCTTCTTCGGGGCGATCCTGCTCCTCTACTTCACGTCGAAGATCCAGCTCTTCCCGACCAGCGGCTACGTGAGCATCACGAGCGACCCCGCCCAGTGGGCCTATCACTTAGTCCTGCCCTGGATAACCCTGGCCGCTCTGTTCGTCGGCATCTACAGTCGCCTGCTGCGCTCGAACATGCTCGACGTAATGAACGAGGACTATGTGCGCACAGCCCGCGCCAAGGGCCTCACCGAGCGCCAGGTGCGGACGCGGCATGTCCTGCGGAACTCGATGATCCCGGTGATCACCCTGCTCGGGCTCGATTTCGGCGCGGTGCTCGGCGGCGGAGCAATCATCACGGAGACCATCTACAGCCTCAACGGCGTCGGCCAGTACGCGGCCGACGCGATCACCAACATCGACCTTCCGCCCCTGATGGCCGTCACCCTGTTCGCCGCCTTCTTCATCGTCTTTTTCAACGCGCTCGTCGACATCGCCTACGCGTGGCTCGACCCGCGGATCCGGCTCGGGACGGAAGCCCGGTGACCGAGAAGCTTCTGTCGGTCGAGGAGCTCCGCGTCCGCTTCGTGACCGAGGACGGGATCGTGCGCGCCGTCGACGGCGTCAGCTTCGACCTCGACGCCGGCGACGTGCTGGCGATCGTCGGCGAGTCCGGCTGCGGCAAGAGCGTCACCTCGCAGACGATGATGGGCCTTACCCGCTCGCCGAACGCGCGGATCGAGGGCTCGGTTCGCTACCGGGGCAAGGAGCTCCTCACCGCGGACGACCCCACCCTGCGCGGGATCCGCGGCCCAGAGATCTCGATGATCTTCCAGGACCCGATCAGCGCGCTGAATCCCGTCTACCGGGTCGGCAATCAGATCGTCGAGGCGATTCGCGCGCACGAGGAGATCTCCGAGCACGCGGCGAAGCAGCGGGCGACCGAGCTGCTCGACCTGGTCGGGATCCCGGACCCCTCCCGACGGGTCGACCAGTACCCGCACGAGTTCTCGGGCGGGATGCGCCAGCGGGCGATGATCGCTATGGCGCTATCGCTCGAGCCGACGATCCTGATCGCCGACGAGCCGACGACGGCGCTCGACGTGACGATCCAGGCGCAGATCATCCGGCTCATCAAGCGATTGAACGAGGAGCGCGGGCTGGCGGTGATCATCGTCACCCATGACCTCGGGGTGGTCGCCGACATAGCCGACCGGGTGCTCGTCATGTACGCCGGCCGGGTGGTGGAGACGGGCAGCCTCGACCAGATCTTCTACGACCCGCAGCACCCCTACACGTGGGGCCTGCTGGGCTCGCTGACGCGGCTCGATCGGCCCCGGGCGCACCGCCTGTCGCAGATCAAGGGGATGCCGCCATCGCTGCTGAGTCCGCCCGAGGGCTGCCACTTTCGCCCGCGCTGCCCGCACGCGTTCGAGCGCTGCACCGAGGTTCCGGCGCTCGAGATCCGCGGCGGTGAGCGCGGTCACCAGGATCGGTGCTGGCTCGACCCCAAGAAGAAGGAGGCGCGGCGCGTGGTTGAGGGCGACATCGGTCTGGAGGAGGTGCCGGCGGCATGACGGCCGTTCCGGAGCGAAGCACGGCGCCCGCCGCGGCGCCCGCGCGGGCCTCCCGCGACGGCGGCGGCGACCTGCTCGAGGTGACGAACCTGGTCAAGCACTTCCCGATCAAGTCGGGGATCCTGATCGACCGCCAGGTCGGCGCGGTCCGCGCCGTCGACGACGTTTCATTCGGCGTCCGCGAGGGCGAGACGCTGGGGCTGGTCGGCGAGTCGGGCTGCGGCAAGTCGACGCTGTGCCGGACGATGGTCCAGCTGCTGGAGCCGACCTCCGGATCGGTCAAGTTCGAGGGAAACGAGATCGCCGGGCTCGGCCGCCGCGCCCTCCAGCCGCTGCGCCGCCAGATGCAGATGATCTTCCAGGACCCCTACGCGTCGCTCAACCCGCGCAAGCGGGTCGGCCAGATCGTCGGCGACCCGCTCAAGCTGCACGGCGTCGCGAGCGGCGGCCAGCTCAAGCGCCAGGTCCAGGAGCTGCTCGAGCGGGTCGGCCTCAGCCCCGAGCACTACAACCGCTTCCCGCACGAGTTCTCCGGCGGCCAGCGACAGCGGATCGGGATCGCCCGGGCGCTCGCGCTGCGGCCGCGGCTGGTGATCGCCGACGAGCCGGTCTCTGCCCTCGACGTCTCGATTCAGGCCCAGATCATCAACCTCCTCGACGACCTCCAGGACGAGTTCAAGCTCACCTACGTGTTCGTCGCTCACGACCTCGGCGTCGTTCGCCACGTCGCCGACCGCGTGGCGGTCATGTACCTGGGGAAGATCGTCGAGCTCGGCCCCGCCGACGACGTCTACGCGAACCCGGTCCACCCCTACACCGTCTCGCTGCTGTCGGCGGTCCCGATCCCCGACCCGCGCGAGAACCGCCAGCGCGAGCACGTCGTCCTCGAGGGCGACGTCCCGAGCCCGGCGAACCCGCCGCCGGCCTGCCGCTTCCACACCCGCTGCCCGCGGGCCACCGAGATCTGCTCGGAGGTCGAGCCCGAGCTGATCGAGCACCGGCGCGGTCACTGGGCGGCCTGCCACCACCCCCACAATGTCGGCGCGGGCGACCCCGCCGGCGTCGCCGAGTAGCTCCCTCGCCGCCCGTCGGGCTAGCGCACCAGGACGAACTCGAGCCTGCTCCGGCTCGCGTTGACGTTGTGGATCAGGATCTTGCCCGCGACGCCGTCGAAGGCGCTGGTGCCGCCGGTCACCTGGACGCGGTTGTCGCCGCGGCCGAAGTTGCCCTGGGCCTTGATCTTGCCGGCGGCGAAGAAGAACACCGCCTGGCAGCGCGCCTTGTGCGTCTTGCGGTTCACACGGCAGCTCACCGCGTCGTGGCCGACCGACCGATGGTGGCGGCGGAGCCGCTCCGTGAACGCGAAGCCGTTGTGCGTCCGGTGCGAGGTGTGGTCGATCGCCGCGACGCTGAAGTGAGCCGTGGTCACCGCGCCGGCGGGGCTCGCGAGCGCGAGGGCGGCCACCGCCGCGACGGCGCCCGCGGGGATGAGTCTGCGCATGTCTTCTCCCTGCCTGGGTCGAGGTTGATGCCGTCCGCGAGTCTATTCCAGAGGTGCGAGACGAAGCGGCAGTCTGCGATCGTCGTGGCGATGAGTCGTCGCGCTCGGGGCGGTCATTGGTTCGGGGTCTGCTGGCGACGAAGGAGGACCGAGGAATGACGGAGCACAGGGTCGGGACGCGCGAGGAGTGGCTCGCGGAGCGGATCGAGCTGCTCGAGCGGGAGAAGGAGCTGACCCGCCGCAGCGACGAGCTCGCGCGACAGCGGCGCGCGCTGCCGTGGGTGCGGGTCGAGAAGGAGTACGTCTTCGACACCGATGAGGGGACGAAGACGCTCGCCGGGCTCTTCGACGGGCGCTCGCAGCTTCTCGTCTACCACTTCATGCTCGGGCCGGACGACGAGGAGGGCTGCCTCGGCTGTTCGTACACGGCCGACCACTTCGACGGCCCGCTCATCCATCTCAACCATCACGACGTGACGCTCGTCTGCGCCTCGCGGGCGCCGCTGGCGAAGATCCAGGCCTACAAGCGGCGGATGGGCTGGGGCTTCCCGTGGGTGTCGTCGTTCGGGAGCGACTTCAACGTCGACTTCACCCTGTTCACCGAGGAGCAGCGCCGGACGGGGACCGGATACAACTTCGGCGCCCCGCGGCGCGCCGACCTGCGGATCGCGCCCGCCGCCTCGGACGGCGACGAGCCGATGGCCCTGAGCGCGTTCGCGCGCGAGGACGGCGTCGTCTACCACACCTACTCGTGCTTCGACCGCGGCACCGATGCCATCCACACCGCCTGGGCGCTGCTCGACCGGACGCCGCGGGGGCGCTTCCTGGCGCCGGGCGGCGACGTGCCGGCCACCGGCGACTGGCCGCGCCGCCACGACCAGTACGAGGACGCGTGACGGCGATCGACGTCGAGACCCCCGCGGGCGCCGCGCGCGCGCACCTGCAC
>JBKPNB010000135.1:0-3996 GCA_046732395.1 Actinomycetota bacterium
AAGGGCTTCGACTGGCCGCTGGCGGCGGCCCGTGCGGTGGCCGTCGAGGAGCCCTACCGGCGGCCCGCGGCGACGCCGTTCGTGGGCCGCGAGGAGGACCTCGACCTGCTCCGGATCGCGTACCGGCGCGCCGCCCGCGCGCGCGTCCCGGAGCTGGTCACGATCACCGGCGAGACCGGGGTGGGGAAGACGCGGCTCGCCGCCGAGCTCGTCGACGCCCTCCGTTGCGAGGACCCCGAGCCGCGGGTCCTGATGGGGCGAAATCCGCCCTACGGCCGCGGGATCGCCTTCTGGGCGCTCGCAGAGATCCTCCGCGCGGCAGCCGGAGCGCGGGCGGAGGAGCCCGCGGACGCGGTCCGTGCCGCCCTCGCCCGCACCCTGGCCGCGGCCGGCGCCGAGGACCACGAGGAGCTCGCCGCCACCCTCGCCTCGGCGCTCGGCGGCGAGGGCGGGCAGGAGGACACGCTGCGCCGCGCGTGGCGACGGATGATCGGCGTCCTCGCCGCGCAACGGCCGCTGATCGTCGGCGTCGACGACGCTCATTGGGCGGACGAGAGCTTCCTCGACCTGCTCGAGCAGACCGTGTTCCAGCTCGGCGACGTGCGGCTGCTCGTCCTCTGTACCGCCCGGCCGGAGCTGATCGAGCGCCGCCCGGACTTCGGCCGCGGCGCCCGCAACGTGACCCAGATCGAGCTCCGGCCGCTCGGCGCCGACGAGGCGCGGGAGCTGGCGCGGGCGCTGCTCCCGGAGGCGCCCGAGGAGCTGACCGCGCGGATCGCGTCCATCTCCGGCGGCAATCCGTTCTTCGCCGAGGAGGTGGCGCGGATCGCCGCGGCGATCTCGAACGGCGCGCGGAGCGCGCTCCCCGACAGCGTCCAGGCCGCAATCGCCGCCCGGCTCGACCTCCTGCCGCCACGGGAGAAGCGGGCGGTCCAGCATGCCGCGGTCCTCGGCTACGAGTTCCCCGAGGCGGCGCTCTCCTACCTGCTCGACGGGCCCGCCGGCGAGGTGCTCACCACCCTCGCCTCGAAGTCGCTGGTCGAGGAGCGCCCCGCGCTCGGCCCGGGCCGCTTCGGGTTCCGCCATCAGCTGATCCGAGACGTCGCCTACTCGTCGCTTCCGAAGGTCGAGCGGGCGCGGCTTCACGAGCTCGCCGCGGCGGGGATCGAGGAGCGGGCCCGGGAGCGGTTCCCGGAGCTCGCCGAGCTGGTCGCGTACCACCGCTCGCAGGCGGCCGAGCTCGATCCGAGCGACGAGCGCACCGAGGGCGCCTGGCGGGCGACCGTCGAGGCCGCCGACGTCGTCGCCCGGCGCGGGGCCAGCGTCCGAGCCCAGCACCTGTTCGAGCGCGCCGGCACGCTTGCCCCCGACATCGGTGCTCGGCTCGAGGCGCTGCGGGCCGCGGCCGACATCGCGATCCGTCGCTTCCGCGGCGACCAGGCGCTCGAGCTGCTGGAGCGCGAGGCCGACGTCGCCTGCGAGATCGACGACAACTCCGCCGCCGCCTCGGCGCTGGCCCGGGCGGTCGAGCTGGCGACGAGGATGGGCGGCAGCACCGGTGAGGTCGCCGAGTCCGACGTCCAGGACATCATGGCTCGCGCGGAGCGGCTCGTCAGTGAGGACGACCTCGTCACCCGCGGGCGCCTGATCCTCAACCGGGCCTGGATCGGATGGTGCTACGGACGGAACGAGGAGATCGACGCACCGCTCGGCGAGGCGCTCGAGATCGCCCGCTCGACCGGCGATCCGGCGCTCCTGTCCTCTGCGCTCGATGCCAGCGCCGCCCGGGCCTGGGTGTCCGGGGCGTTCAACCAGGCGGCGGCGGCGACCAGCGAGCGCCTCGAGCTGCTGAAGGACCTCGAACCCTCGCCGATGGTCGACCGCGAGATCAGCGACGCCCTCCACATGACGATCGCCACCTCGATCCAGACCGGGCGCTTTCAGGACGCCGCTCGCTGGGCTGGTCGGGCTCGTGAGGAGGACCTCGCGCGGGGAATCGTCGACACCGGCTGGGCGCGGGAACTGGTGCCGGCCTACTACCTCGGCGAGTGGGACCGGGTCCTCGAGATGGCGGCCCTGGTACGGGCGGAGTGGGCGACGCGGATACTCACCCGCGCCTCGTTCGCGATCGACATGGCCGCCCCCGGCGCGGTCCTCGCCGCCCGCGGCGAGGAAGCCGCGGCCGAGGAGTACTTCGGAATCGCCCAAGCGATGCTCCCGGGGGAGGGCGAGCAGGCCGCGAGGGAGGGAGTGTCGCTGCTCCGCGCCGAGGTCCTCCTCCACCACCGGCGCTACGCCGAGGCGGCGCGGGCCACCGAGAGGCTGGCGAGGACATGGTCGTGGACGCGCGCCTCATACGTCGCCACCCGCGCCGAGGCGCAGCTCCTGGCCGGAAAGCGCGATGCGACGGCCGCGGTCGCGCTGGCCGAGCAGGCTGCCGGCGAGAACCCCTACGCGATCGCCGTGCTGCAGCGAGCGCGGGCGCTCGCCGACGACGACCGCGATGCGCTCGCCGGGGCGCTGGCGGCGTTCCAGGAGCTGGGCTGTGCCTTCCAGGCGGCGCGCACCGGGTGGATGCTCGGCGGCGCGGAGCGGGCGGCGGCGACGGAGGCTTTCGAGCGGCTCGGCGTCCCGCCGCCGTCGGACTAGCCGCCGGGCCTGGGCCAGGCGCTAGGTACCGGCCCGAGCCTCGGCCTCGCGGAGCCGGCGCGCGAGGGCTTGGAGCATCGTCAGCGCAACGTCGGGATGTTCGAGGACGAACGGCCGGAACTCCCAGGTCGCCATCCCCAGGCACCGCAGGTCGGTGCCGGCGGTGACGGTGGCGGTCCGCGGCCCGTCGTCGAGGAGCGCGATCTCGCCGAAGTAGTCGCCTGCCCCGAGCGTCCGGATGATCTCGCCGCCGATGCTGACCGTCGCGCTGCCCTCCTGGATCAGCCAGAAGCCGGCGCCGCCACGGCCCTCCTCGACCGCCACCTCGCCCTCGGCGAACGTCCGCTCCGACATCCGGTCGACGAGGCGCTTGAGCTCGCGGCGCCCGATCCCCGCCAGCAGCGGGACCCGCGAGAGCGACTCAACCGGGTCGGCCATCGGGCGGATCATATGCGCCGATCGGCGCTCGGTTCAAGCGGTCTCGCCGAACGCGTTGCGCATCAGGAGCGAAGGCTGCCGCGGGGGGACGAGACCGTCCGGCCCGTCGGGGCGGAACGTCGAGCAGGGCTGGTCGAGGTCGAGCGCGCAGAGGAGGTGACGGTGGAAGAAGCACTCGGCGCAGCTGCGGCCGCCCTTGCGCGCCGGGCGGCTCTCGCGGCGGGTGAGCCCGATCGCGTCGGCGATCTCCGCCGGGGGACGCTCGAGGTGGATCACTCGCCGCTGCCTTGCGTTGCCATCGCGGCGATCATGCCACCGTCAGGAGGGACCCGGGAGGCGGTTTCACGCAAATCGCCTCAACTTCCGTTACCGAGATGTGAACGGATTCGCGGGATTTACGACAAAGCCGTCCCCGATCACGCGGCTTAGGGTTCCCTAACCCAGGAGGCCGGCGGATGGGGCGACGGCTAAAATCCGACGTCCGATGGCCCAGGAACGCACCGCACGGTTGAGCGCGTCGCCGCCTCTGTTCGAGAACCGGTTCCTCGACTTCTTCTCGAGGATCCACCCGGCGGTGCCCGCGATCATCTACGGCCCGATCGTCGTCGCCGGGATCTGGCTCGGCGCCGACCGCGGCTACGCGGCCTGGCAGCTCGCGATGCTCGTCCTCGCCGGGCTCTTCCTGTGGACGCTGACCGAGTACTGGCTGCACCGCCTCGTCTTCCACTGGGAGCCCGACCACCCGATCGGCGCCCGCCTTCACTTCATCATCCACGGGGTCCATCACGACCACCCGAACGACCGCCTGCGGCTGGTGATGCCGCCGGGAGCGAGCGTGCCGCTGGCGGCGCTCTTCTTCGGGCTGTTCGTCCTCGTCTTCGGCACCCCGGCGGCGTTCCCGATCTTCGC
>JBKPNB010000136.1:0-11123 GCA_046732395.1 Actinomycetota bacterium
TAAGGACTACACCGGACAACATCCATCTGTGGGGCGGATCACTGTGTCTGGATTTCGCCAACACGGTCGACTGGGATGCCGAGTTCGGCCACATGGCGCCGGAGCGAACCGACGTGCTGGTGAGCGGCCCTTGGGTCGGCCGCTGGGCGCGGCGGGTCGGGATCCCGGGCCGCGGGCGGATCTCCGCGGCGGAGGTCGAGCGGCTCCGGGAGCTGCGGCTCGTCATCCACCGGGTGTTCTCGCTGCCGGCCCCGCTCGCCGTCGATCTCGAGGCGCTGCGCGACGCGGTCTTCGAAGGGATGGGGGCCGCGTCGGTGCGGCCCGCGGCGCCGGGTCGACCGGCGCGGGGGGCGGCGAGCGGAGGCGGGCCTCCGGCGATCGCCCCCACATGGGCCGGCTCGGACGAGCGGCGGGTGCGGTTCGCGGTGGCCTGGGACGCGCTGCTCCTGCTCGGCGACGGCGAGCGCCTGGCGCGCGTTACCCGCTGCCCGGGGCGCAACTGCGGCTGGCTGTTCCTGAACGCCAGCGGCCGGCGCCGGTGGTGCTCGATGAGCTCCTGCGGCAGCCGCGAAAAGATGCGCCGCGCCTACGCGCGCAGGCGGGTGCGGAGGTCGAGGGTGCGCTAGAAACCCAAGCGTGGCCGCGAAGCTGAAGATCGGCGGGACCGAGGTGGCGCGGATCGGCCTCGGCACCAACCGGCTCGCCAACACGCCCGAGAACGTCGGGTTCGTCGGGGAGGCCGTCGCGACGGGCGTCGGCCTGATCGACACCGCGCACACCTACACCGGCGGGGACAGCGAGAAGACGATCGGCGCCGCGCTCGCGCCGCCGCCGGAGGGCTGCGTTGTCGCCACCAAGGGCGGATACAACGGCGCACGCCCCGAGGTGCTCCGCGCCGAGATCGAGGAGAGCCTGCGCCGGCTGCGGGCAGACAGCATCGCCCTCTACTACCTGCACCGCGTCGACGGCGAGACGCCGATCGAGGAGAGCATGGCGGTGATCGCGGACTACCGGGAGCGGGGCAAGATCCGCGAGGTCGGCGTCTCCGCGGTCGGGATCGAGCAGATCGAGCGGGCGCGGCAGGTGGTGCCGATCACCGCGGTTCAGAACCACTACAGCCTCACCGAGCGCTCCGACGAGGACGTGGTCGACCATTGCGCCGCCGAGGGGATCGTGTTCGTCCCCTACTTCCCGCTCCGCGGCGGCGGACCGCCGGCGCTGGCGGAGGTCGCCGACGCTCGCGGCGCGACCCCCGCCCAGATCGCGCTCGCCTGGCTCCTCCGCCGCTCGCCGACGATGCTGCCGATTCCGGGGACGCTCTCGCTCGAGCACCTGCGGGAGAACCTCGCCGCGCTCGAGATCGAGCTCAGCGACGCCGAGTTCGATGCCCTCGCCTAGTCGCGGCACCGCGGATCGGCGCTCTACTCCGATGACCGACGACGGCGATCTCGAGGTCCGCCCCGCGGGCGGCTCCGACGCCGAGGCGATCGGCAGGCTTCTCCACGACTTCAACACCGAGTACGAAGAGCGCACGCCGGGCCCCGAGGCGATCGCCCATCGGGTCCGCAACCTGCTCGCCGGCGAGGACCTCGTGGTCCTGCTCGCCGGGCGAGGCCCCGACGGGCTGGCCGTGCTCCGCTTCCGGCCCTCGATCTATAGCGAGGCGCTCGAGTGCTACCTCGCCGAGCTCTACGTGGCGCCGGCCCGGCGCGGTCGCGGGCTCGGGCTGGCGCTGATGGAGGCGGCGATCGACCTCGCGCGCCGGCGGGGATGCGACTTCATGGACCTCGGCACGAGCGAGGACGACGTCGCCGCCCGCGGGCTCTACGAGCGGCTCGGGTTCAGGAATCGCGAGGGCGGACCCGGGGGCCCCGTGATGTACGTCTACGAGCGCGACCTCTAGCCCCACCGCCGCCGGATACAGGGCGCCCCCGGCGGCAATTGCAGGGTTCCACCGATGCCCGGGCGGCCCGGCGCCCGCCACCATCGAGGCTATGTCGATCTCAGCCTTCAGCGTGCTGGCGCGCCTTCGGACCTGGATCCTGGTCGCGGGCCTGACGGCGCTCCTGGTCGCGATCGGCGCCGCGCTCGGCGGCCCCTTCCTCTACGTCTTCGCCGCCATCGCCGTGCTGATGAACGCGGCCGGCTACTGGTTCTCGGACCGGATCGCGCTCCGCGCGAGCCGGGCCCGGCCGCTGCCCCGCGACGAGGCGCCGCGGCTCCACCAGGTGGTCGCGAACCTCGCCGGGCGCGCCGGGCTGCCGATGCCGCGGCTCTACCTGGTCGAGGCCGAGCAGCCGAACGCGTTCGCGACCGGGCGCAACCCCGGGCACGCCGCGATCGCGGTCACCCGCGGGCTGCTCACCGAGCTGACCCACGAGCAGGTGACGGGCGTCGTCGCGCACGAGCTTGCGCACGTCCGCAATCGCGACACGCTCGTCTGCTCGATCGCCGCGATGATCTCCGGGGGGATCGCCGCGATCGCGAACATCTTCCAGTTCTCGCTCCTGTTCGGCGGCGATGAGGAGTCCCCGCTCGGGCTGATCGGCGAGCTGGTCGCGATCATCGTCGCCCCGCTGGCGGCGATGCTCCTCCAGCTCGGCGTCACCCGCCAGCGCGAGTACTTCGCCGACGCGACCGCGGCGAACCTGCTCGGCGAGGGCCGCCCGCTGGCGGATGCCCTCGAGCGGCTCGAGCGCGGGGCGCGGGAGGCGCCGATGGCCGTGAACCCGGCGACGGCGTCGCTCTACATCACCAACCCGCTCGGGCGAGTGGGGCTGGCGCGGCTGTTCTCGACCCACCCGCCGACCGCCGACCGTGTTCGCCGGCTGCGCGGCTACGACTCCGCCCTCGCGGCGCAGATCGCCTGACCTCCTCGCCGCTCATCTCCTGGATCGCGCTCGCCGCGGTCCTCGTCGCCCTGCTGGCGGTCGACCTCAGGGTGTTCGCGCGCGGCCGCGAGCCGACCTTCCGCGAGGGCGTCGCCTGGTCGATCGGCTGGCTCGCGGTCAGCCTCGCCGCGGCCGCGGTCGTCTGGCTCGTGGCCGGCCCCGACGACGCCGGCGTCTACACCACCGTCTATTTGATCGAGCGGGCCCTGTCGCTCGACAACCTGTTCGTCTTCCTGCTGCTGTTCGCGTACTTCGGCGTCCCGACCGCGCAGCGGGCGCGCCTCCTGTTCTGGGGGATCGCCGCCGCGCTCGCGCTCCGGGGCGCGGCGATCCTCGCCGGCGTCGCGGCGATCGAGCGCTTCGAGCCCGTCCTCTACCTGCTCGGCGCCGGCCTGCTCGTGCTCGCCTGGCGCATGTTCGGCGGCATCGGCGAGGCGGTCGCGGTCGAGCGGAACCCGCTGGTCCGGGCGGTGCGGCGGATCTACCCGGTCGCCGATCGCTTCCAGGGGCGCCGGTTCTTCGTCGCCCTCGACGGTCGCCGCCACGCGACGCCGCTGCTCCTGGCGCTGGCGGGGATCGTGTTCGCCGACCTCGCGTTCGCGATCGATTCGATCCCGGCGGCGTTCGCCGTCACCCGCGACCCGGTGCTGATCTGGATGGGCAACGTCTTCGCCCTGCTCGGCCTGCGGGCGCTGTTCGTACTCGTCGACGGGCTGACGCGCCGCCTGCGCTACATGAGCCAGACGATCGCCGTGGTGCTGGCGGTGATCGCAATCAAGCTGCTCGTCGAGGACCTGGTCCACATCGGGCCGGTGGTCAGCCTCGCGATCGTGGCCGCGATATTCCTCGCCGGGATCGGTGCCTCACTCATCGTCGATCGCCGGCGCGGGAATGGGGGCCCAGCCGCGCCGAAATCGGTGGGCGGCCCCATTCCCGGCTCGGTCGCCGGCCGCGATTCTGTCCGGCACCCGATCGGAAGGAGGATCAGAGATGAGCCACGGCAACGGAACGGTGGAGCGGGCGCTGCGCACCCGCCCGCGAGACCACGGCGCGACGCGCTCCGAGGCAGTCCGCAGTAGGAGCCGCTACCAGGTCCCGGAGGCGATCCGGGTGCTCGTCGTCGACGACCACGAGGCGGTTCGAACCGGCGTCAAGGCGGCGCTCGCCGACGAGCCGGACCTGGTGCCAATCGGCGGCGTGCCGAATGCCGAGCGGGCGCTCGACGCCGCCCGGCTGTTCGATCCGGACGTCGTCGTCGTCGACTATCAGCTCCCCGACGAGGACGGCCTCACGCTCGCCCGCCGGCTGAAGGCCCTCCCGAGCGAGCCCCGGGTCCTGATCTTCTCCGCCTATGCCGACGCGCCGCTGACGGTGGCATCGATCGTCGCCGGGGCCGACGGCATCATCGCCAAGGCGGGCATCGTCGACGGCCTCACCTACGCGATTCGAGCGGTCGCCCGCGGCTGCCCGGTGCGGCCGAAGGTCGGCCCGGCCGCGCTGCGGGCGGTGAGCGAGCGGCTCGACCCGAACGACTCGGCGATCCTCGGGATGCTGCTCCATCGCACGCCGCCGGGCGAGATCGCCCGGGTGCTCGGGATCAGCGAGCACTGGCTCGACGTGCGGCGTTGGGCGATGCTCAGGCAGCTCACCGCCTCGCCATAGGGCGCCTTTCACAATGACGGCGTGCCCGGGACGGCCCAGGACCAAGCTGGGCGCCGCACGCGGCCGAAGCCAATAGCTGTGCCTATTGGCGAGGACGCGGGTGGCGATCCAGCGCCGGTCATGGGTCGTATCCGGGTACGGCGCTTCATTGTGAAAGGCGCCCTTAGCCCGTGTAGCTTGAGGCGAACGACAACCGGCAGCCGACAAGCCCAGCGCCGTCGCTACAGCCCCCTGTTCTGGCGCGTCCTGGCGCTCAACGCCGGCGTGCTGGTCGCCGCCTGCGTGGTCACCCTCCTGGTCGTCTCCCCCAACCACCTCTCGTCGTTCGCCGCCGAGGAGGCGGTGGTGCTCGTCGCCGCCCTGGCGCTGGTCGCGGGCGCCAACCTGGTGCTGCTCAAGGGCGCGTTCCGGCCGCTCGAGCTGGTCACCCGCAGCGCGCGGCGGATCGACCCCAACCGACCCGGCCAGCGGGTGCCGCTCGAGGGCGACACCTCCGAGGCCGGTCAGCTCGCCGAGGCGATCAACGAGATGCTCGGCAGGCTCGAGGCCGAGCGGCAGCTGAGCGCGCAGCGCTCGCTCCAGGCCCAGGAGCGCGAGCGCCTGCGGGTCGCGCAGGAGCTCCACGACCAGGTCGGGCAGCGGCTCACCGGCGCCCTGCTCCAGCTCAGCCGGGTCGTCAAGCAGAGCCCCGGCGACCTGCGCGCCGACGCGCTCGAGGCCCAGGACGCGGTCCGGGAGTCGCTCGAGGACGTGCGGCGGATCGCGGTCGAGCTGCGGCCCGAGGCGCTCGACGAGCTCGGGCTGTGGAGCGCGCTCGCGGCGCTCGCCGAGCGCGTCTCCGAGCAGAGCGGGGTGCGGATCCAACGCCGGATCGACGGCTCGCTCCCCGAGCTCTCGGGGGAGGCGGAGCTCGTGATCTACCGGATCGCCCAGGAGGCGCTGACGAACGTCGTCCGTCACGCCGGCGCCGAGAAGGCGGAGCTGATCCTCGAGCGCCGCCCGGCGGAGCTCATCCTCCGGGTGGTCGACGAGGGGCGCGGGCTCGGCTCGGGCGGCGGCGACGGCGTCGGGCTGCGCGGGATGCACGAGCGGGCGGCGATGGTCGGAGGCGACCTCGAGGTCTCAAATCGGGCCGACGGCGGGGTGGAGGTGCGGTTCGCGGTGCCGCTTGCGGAGGGAGGCTCGTGGTCCCGCTGAAGACGAGGATCCTGCTCGCCGACGACCACATTGTCGTCCGCCGCGGGCTGCGGCTGGTGCTCGACGCCGAGCCCGACCTCGAGGTGGTCGCCGAGGCGGGCGATGGCGCCGAGGCGATCGACGCGGCCCTGAGCCAGGACGTCGACCTGGCGATCCTCGACGTGACGATGCCGCGGATGACGGGCCTTCAGGCGACGCACGAGATGCTGCGCCGAAGGCCGGACCTGAAGGTCCTGATCCTGACCATGCACGAGTCCGAGCAATACCTCTACGAGGCGCTCAAGGCCGGCGCCTCCGGCTACGTCTTGAAGTCGGCCGCCGACCTCGACCTCGTGCGCGCCTGCCGGGGGGCGATGCGCGGCGAGCCGTTCCTCTACCCGGGAGCGATCACGGCGCTGATCCGCGATTACCTCGACCGCGGCAGTGACTCGCTGAAGGCCGATCCCCTCACCCCCCGCGAGAACGAGGTGCTGAAGCTGATCGCCGAGAGCCACACGAGCCGGGAGATCGCCGAGCTCCTGGTGATCAGCGAGAAGACCGTCGAGCGCCACCGCGCGAACATCCTCGAGAAGCTCGGGCTTCGCGACCGGGTCGCGCTCACCCGGTACGCGATCCGCCGCGGGCTGATCGAGCCGTAAGCGCTCCGGGGACGATGAGTTTCGAGGCCGGCGGCGGTCACATCGTCTGCGGTCCAGGTAG
Organism: Actinomycetota bacterium; assembly: GCA_046732395.1. Lineage (GTDB taxonomy): Bacteria > Actinomycetota > Thermoleophilia > Solirubrobacterales > 70-9 > JAWVFM01. The sequence goes on from JBKPNB010000136.1 coordinate 6,450, forward strand.
CTTGCCGGACGGTTTGATTTCGGACGCGAAGGCCCAGTCGAAGGAGGGGATGAGATGCCCGAGCACAAGGTAGGAACCCGCGAGGAGTGGCAGGCGGCCCGCGACGAGCTGGCGAAGCTCGAGGCGGCGCAGGCGGAGCGAGGGGCGGAGATCACGCGCAAGCGGCGCGAGCTGCCCTGGGTGCCGGTCGAGAAGGAGTACGAGTTCGACACCGAGGACGGCCGCAAGACGCTCGCCGAGCTGTTCGACGGGCGCTCGCAGCTCCTCGCCTACAACATCATGTACGGGCCCGACTACTCGGTGGGGGCCTGCCCGGGGTGCACCAACCTCGGCGACGAGTTCAACGAGGGGCTGCTGACTCATCTCGCCCACCGCGACGTGACGCTGATCTGCTTCTCGCGGGCGCCGATCGACCGGCTCGTCACCTACAAGGAGCGGATGGGCTGGCCGTTCAACTACGTGTCGACCTACGAGACCGACTTCCCGTGGGACTTCGGGCTGGCGATGACCGAGGAGCAGGCGCAGCAGATCCCCGAGGTCAAGCAGATGATCGATAACCCGCCGGACTGGCTGCAGGAGTGGTCGGAGCAGGTGGGCGCCGAACTCAAGGACGGGCTGCGCGAGGGGCCGAGCTGGATCGCCTTCGCGCGCGAGAACGGGACCGTCTACCACACCTACACGGTGCTGGCGCCGGATCCGTTCGTCGCCCCGTATCACTCGTTCCTGCTCGACCGGACACCGAAGGAGGGTGCGGCCGAGCCGCGGGCCTGGCGCAGGGACGAGTACCCGGACTGACGGCCTCGGTCAGGACTCCAGCGGGCGGGCGAAGCGAAGCATGAGCTTCTCGTCGCAGTAGTAGTCGAGCCAGTCGAGTAGGCGTCCGCGCTCGTGGTGCCCGTGCCCCGCCGTGGGCACGAACCGAACCGCGAGCCGGGCGGCCGCGGCGTCGAACCCGGCTCCCTCGAAGACCTCGACCACCTCCTCGACGTCGTAGAGCCTCGGCAGGTCCAACGCCTCCGCGTTGGCCCGGTGCCACTCGGTCATCAGCGGGCTCGCGGCGTGGACGCCCATCACCGCGTAGTAGACGCCGCCGGGCGCGAGCGCGGCGAAGGTCGCCTCGGCATGGGTCGCGAGGTCGCGGAGCAGGTAGAGCACCTCGTGGCTGAAGGCGGCCTCGAACCGCTGCCACCCCTCGGGCACGGTCTCCGCGACCTCGAATCGCAGCGGGCGGTCCCCGGCGAGCCGCCGCGCGTCGTCGATCGCGCCCGAGGCCGGGTCGTAGCCAAACCCCTCGGCGATGCCCGCTCGATCGACGAGCAGGCGAAGGAACCCGCCGCGGTTGCAGCCGGCGTCGAGGACGCGGCGGCCGGCGAGGTCGACGTCGATCGTCTCGAGCATCGCCCTCCAGATGAAGGCGTGCTCGTCCTGCATCGCCTCGTCGGCGGCCGCGTCCTGCCAATAGGCCTGGCTCACCGGGCGCAGCCTACGCGACCAGGTCTGCGAACCTCCCGAGGTAGAGCGGCCAACCCCCCTCGCCGCCGACGCCCTCGCGGAGCCCCTGCCAGCCATCGCCGTGGCGGTCGAGATGGCGGTGCTCGAGCTCGACCCGGGTCCGGTCGGGAGCCTCGGAGACGAACCGGACCTCGACCTCGCTCGACCGGGAGAGGTCGGTTTCGAGCTGCCATTGGGGGCTGATGTCCCAGCTGAAGACGACGCGCTCCGGCGGCTCGTAGGCGAGCACGCGCGCCCACGCGCATTCGCTCCCATCGACGCCGCGGTCGTAGACGCGACCGCCTTCGCGGGGCTCGAACACGGACTCGGCGATGTCGACCTCGAGCATGTTGTGGTCGCGCGGCTTGATCTTGTCGAACTCCCCACTGAAGACACGGAAGGCGCGCTCCTGGGGTGCCTCGACGACGACGTCGACGCGGACCGTGGTCTGTTCTGTCTGGGTGGTCATTGATCCTCCTCTGTCGATTGCTCGACGACCTGCTTGTAGGCCGCCAGGGCCTGGGTCCAGAAGCGCTCTAGCTGGGCGCGAACGGCCTCGAGGCCGTCGGGGTCGAGCCGGTAGATGCGGCGCGTTCCGACCGGCCGGTCGGCGACCAGCCCGGCCCGCTTCAGGACCTTGAGATGCTGCGAGACGGCCGGCCGGCTCACCGGCAGCTCGCTGGCGAGCTCGCCGACTGCCCGCGGGCGCGCGGCGAGGCGCTCGAAGATCGCCCGCCTGGTCGGGTCGCCGAGCGCCGCCCACTGGTCGACTTCGTAAGCTACCACTAACGGTAAGGTAGCACTTACGCTGGCGAAACCCGCAGCTTCCGATCAGCCGCGGGCGCCGCGGCGGTCTCAAGATCGATGGCGAGATCGACCGGAAGGGAGAGTGCCCATGAGTGATCGAACCGAGATCGCGCGGCAGAGCTACCTGGCCTTCGCCGCCGGGGACCGGAGCTTCTTCGACGAACGCCTCGCCGATGGCTTCAGCTTCTCGAGCCCGCCCGACCCCAGCCTCGACCGCGACGGCTGGTTCGAGCGATGCTGGCCGGCGGCGGGGCGGGGCCAGGAGTTCGAGTTCCTGCGGCTGGTCGAATCGGGCGACGAGGTGATCGTCACCTACGAGCTGCGCCGGCCCGAGCGCACGGGTGGCCGCAACACCGAGGTCCTCACCTTCGACGACGAGGACAGGATCGTCCGCACCGAGGTCTACTTCGGCTGGGACGCTACGTAGTCCGCGACCTCGTAATCCGGGCGAAGCTGCGCCAGTTGCGCGAGCTCCACGAGGAGCTCAACGCGATCCTGCCGTTGGCCTCCTAGTGTCCCGAGTCGGATGTCCACCGGCAGTGGGCCTCCGACTCGCGACACTAGCATCGGTGGCTTGAGCGAACGCCAGCGCATCTCGTCCGGGTCCCCGTGGGAGCCGAAGGTCGGCATCTGCCGCGCGCTGCGTGTCGGCGACCGGGTGCTGGTCTCGGGCACCGCCCCGATCTGGCCGGACGGCTCGTGCGACCCGGACCCCGAGATCCAGGCGCGGCGCTGCCTCGAGATCATCGTCGCCGCGCTCGCCGAGGCCGGGGCGCCGCCCCACCAGGTCGTGCGGACAAGGATCTTCCTCACCGACGCGGCCGACGGCGAGGCCGTCGCCCGCGCGCACGCCGTGGTCTTCGGCGAGGCGCAACCGGTCTCGACGATGGTCGCGGTCTCCGGCTTCCTCGATCCACGGTGGAAGGTGGAGATCGAAGCCGAGGCGATTCTCGACCAAGGAAGATGAGCGACGTCGCGAAGCGAGCGGGCCGGCGGCGAGGCCGATCGCCGCGGCATCGGCCACGGGGATGGATCCGCCACTACGCGGGGCTCCTCGGGCCGGCCGGCGCCGACGCCACCCGGGCGTCGCTGGAGCGAAACCGCGAGCAGCGCCTCGCCCGACTCGTCGACTTCGGCCGCGATCGCCTCCGCGAGCGGGCGCGGCCAAGCCGGCCTCGGATGCGCGCGCTCGTCGCCTTCCCCGGCGGGCGGATCGGGTGGCGGAGCGTGCCGGCGCCGCCGCCGCCTGGGCCGAGCGGGGCGATCGTCCGCCCGATCGCGATCGCCACGTGCGACATGGACCCGCTGATCGCGCTCGGCGCGAGCCCGTTCCCGCTCCCGCTCCACCTCGGGCACGAATGCGTGGCGGAGGTCGTCACGGTTGGCGCCGAGGTGTCCTCGATCCGGCCCGGCCAACGGGTCGTCGTCCCGTTCCAGATCAGTTGCGGGAGCTGCCCCGCGTGCAGCGAGGGCCGCACCTCGAACTGCACCACCGTCCCGCCGGTCTCGATGTACGGCTTCGGCCTCGCCGGCGGCCTCTGGGGAGGTGCGCTCGCCGACGAGCTCGCCGTCCCCTACGCCGACGCGATGCTCGTCCCGCTTCCGAACGGCCTCGAGCCGGCCGCCGCCGCGAGCGTCGCCGACAACATCTGCGACGCCCATCGCCACGTCGCACCCCACCTCCCCGAGCTCCTGCGGCGCGACCCCGGCTCGCGGGTGCTGATCCTCGGGGCGCTAGGGGCGAGCCGCTACAGCGCCAGCGTGCCGCTGTACACGGCGCTGATCGCGCGGGCACTCGGGGCCCGGCGCCCGGTGGTCGTCGACGCCCGCTCCCACGCGCGCGAGCACGCCGCACGGATCGGAATCGAAGCCGCCGCCCCGTCGGAGCTCGGCGGCCTCGTCCCGGCGCCGCTGGTAGTCGATCTGACGACCACGGGCGATGGCCTCGCCACGGCGATCTCGAGCACGGCGCCCGACGGCGTCTGCAGCAGCGCCGGGAGCCTCCACCGGACGGCCCGGATCCCGGTACTCGCGACCTACGCGCGCAACATCACGCTTCACATCTCGCGCGTCCACGCCCGGGCGGTGATACCCGAGGTGCTCGAGCTGATGAGGGACGGGCGGCTTCACCCGGAGGCCGTCACGACGACCTTCGCCCCGATCGACGAGGCTCCGGCCGCGCTCCGCGAGCACTATGTGGCCGGGGGCGTCAAGACGATCGTCACGGCGTGAGTCGCTCGCGGCGTGCGATTAGTTCACCGTACGAACCGAGTCCTGGCTGTGAAGACCGAAACGAAGGGAGACCGATGGGCGAGTTGGTGGTGACCGAGTTCGTCTCGATCGACGGCGTGTTCGAGGACCCGGGCGGATCCGAGA
>JBKPNB010000137.1:0-3637 GCA_046732395.1 Actinomycetota bacterium
CGCGCTCCCCCCCGGAGTATAGTGGGGGGCCGCGTCTGTGGTGGTTTTGCGTGAGGTGGTGTCGGTCGCGGTGCCGGTCGTCGCGGAGGTGGTGTCGGTCGCGTTCCCGGTGGTCGACGAGGTGGTGTCCGTCGCGGTCCCCGTCGTCGACGAGGCGGTGTCCGGCGCGATGCCGGTCGTCGCGGAGGTCGTGTCGGTCGCGCTGCCGGTCGTCCCGGACGTCGTGTCGGTTGCGGTGCCGGTGGTCGACGACGTGGTGTCCGTCGCGGTCCCCGTCGTCGACGAGGTGGTGTCCGTCGCGGTGCCGGTCGTCCCGGAGGTCGTGTCGGTCGCGCTGGCGGTCGTCGCGGAGGTCGTATCGGTCGCGGTGCCCGTCGTCGACGAGGTGGTTTCCGTCGCGGTCCCCGTCGTCGACGAGGTGGTGTCCGTCGCGGTCCCCGTCGTCGACGATGTGGTGTCCGTCGCGGTCCCCGTCGTCGACGAGGTGGTGTCCGTCGCGCTGGCGGTCGTTCCGGAGGTCGTGTCGGTTGCGGTGCCGGTGGTCGACGAAGCGGTGTCCGTCGCGGTCCCCGTCGTCGACGAGGTGGTATCGGTCGCGGTCCCGGTGGCGCCCGAGCCGATGGTTGAGGTCGTGGGGTCCTGAGCCGAGGCGCCTGGGGCTAAGGCGGCAAAGAGAGCAGCGAGCGCGGCGAGGAGTACTGCCAGCCGGAGGCTGTGCGAGGGTCGCCCCCGCCAATGGCTACATGCTTTCGAGACCATTTCCCCGAGTGGTTACGCGATCCATGCGATCCATTAAGCGATGGTTTCGCTACCCGCGCGTTCCCTCGCCAAACCGTCAATTCGGTCGTCAACCGCCCGCTGGAGCGCGTTTTCCGCAAACGGTCGCGTGCGGACGGAACGAGAACCCTTCCGCGGCTCACCAATGCCTGAAACCCCTCTCGCGAACCTCGCTGCGGGCTGATGCGCGCGACCCGGGCGCCGAACCGACGCCGGATACGTCCGGCCCGCGCCTCCTCGGTCGCGCGATGCGATAGCGAGGTGGAGCCAGCGCTGGGCTTCCGCGCCTCGTCCGATTCGAAAGCGTCGGTATCCACCAGCGAGACGCTCCCCTCGAAATCGAACCGTCCCACGCCGACGTTCCCGGCTACGCTACGCGTCGGCGGCGGCGTTACCGACGACGCCATTTCACCCAACGAGGGCGCGATCCGGGCTTCGTCGACGGGTAGCGGTCGCGAGCACGCACCTCGTCACGCCGGCGCGGAAGCCTTGTCAGGGTGAGCGACCGTCGGCCCGGGCGGGGCTGCGGTGGCGCTCCCGGGTCCCCCGGCCGACTCCTCGAGCGCCTCGCCGGCGCGAACCGGCGCTGGGATCAGCGCCGTCCCGACGAGGATCAGCACGAACGCGGCGATGCGCACGCCGACCTCGAGCGCGTCGCTGCCGAGCCGGTCTCCGAAGACCGCAAACCCAGCGAGAATCGTCGACAGGTTCGCCGCCACCGAGGTGACGGCGATCACCGCGACCGCTTCGCCGATTTGAAGGCTGCGAGCGGAGGCGTAAAACGAGCCGACCGCCGCCGTGACGGCCACCACGATCCAGGGACTGAGGAGCCAGACCGGGCCGCTGCCGAGGTCCCCCGAGAGCGCCTTAATCGCCACGTCTGAGATCCCGAACCCGAACCCGGCGGCGATCCCGAGCAGCACGCCGGGCTGCGCCCGGATGCGCTCGATCAGGTGGGAGAAAATCAGCAGCAGACCGAGGCACACGGCGATGCCCTCGAAGATGATCATCCCCCCGAGGGAGTACTCGGAGTGGGCTTCTCCCCCGCCCCCGCCGGTCAGCGTCAGCAGGCTGAGCGAGACCGCCACGACGGTGATCCCAATCCACTGGCGACGGCCTAGCTCGAAGCCGAAGAAACGCTCGGCGAGCACGGCGAGGAAGACGAGGCCTCCCGCCAGCACGGCCTGGCCGATCGAGATCGGGGCGAGGGTGAGCGCGGCCACATGCAGCCCGAACGCCACCACCGCCACGGCCCAGCCGATGCTCCACCACCTGGAGCGAAAGAGATCGACCGCGCTGCGCAGCGGGTGGCGCATGTCGACATCCGGGGCGGCGATCGCCCCCCTGTACTTGAACAGGAAGGCGAGATTCCCGCCAAGCGCGGACAGCAACGCACAGATGAGACCGACGCCGACGGCTAGCGAAACATCGGTCACGGCTAGCGTGTCCTCCGAGCGTTCATCGGCCGCAAGAGCGGTACCTGCGACTGGCTGGGTCGGGTCATGCCGATCTAGCTACCCACGCCGAAGCACACACGCACCCCGCTGCCCGTCCGGCGCCGGCGGCGGGCGCAACGAGTCGGCTCCGCTCTCGCGCGGAGGATGAGCAGGAGCCGACGGAGCGAGGAGCGGCCCTCCTGCTCCCGCGTGAAAGCTGGAGCGCGACGCCGGCACACCGAGTGCCGATGGCGGCCGGGTGCGCGATGGTTGCGCGATGGTCCCGCCAGGCGTGAGGCCAATCCAGGTCTCGATCACGCCTTGTCGGTGGATCTCGGTCTCCGGCAAGCGGCGCCGGAGCTTGCAGCCTCTTTGCGAGCGAGGCGGCGAAGGAATCGAACCTTCCAAGCGTCGGGCTGCGACGCCCTGCTGGCTTTGAAGGCCAGATGGGCCACCAGACCCCTGCCGCCCCATTGTCGGCTTGAGCCTAGTGTCCCGAGTCGGAAGTCCACCGGCATTCGAGCGGCCCCTCGCGGCGCGATACTTCGCCGCGGTGTCGGAGGGGAACGTCGAGCGCTTTCGCCGTGGAGTGGAGGCGGTCAATCGGGGAGACGTCGAGGCCGGGATCGACCTGATCGATCCGGAGGTCAGCTGGGAGCCGCTGCGAGCGGGGGTGAGCGGCGTCTACCACGGGCATGCCGGGATCCGTCGCTTCTTCGCCGACAGCGCCGAGATCTACGAGTCGATGCGCATCGACTACACCGACGTCGGCGACCTCGGGGACGGCCGAATCCTGGCCATCGGCAAGCTCCATGTCCGGGGGCGGGCGAGCGGGATCGAGATGGAGGTCTCGAGCGCGGGAATCGCGACCTACCGAGACGGCCTCCTCGTCCGATGGAAGGACTTCGGCGACCCCGCCGCGGCGCGTCGGGCAGCCGGACTGTCCGACTGAACGCGGCGACCCCGCCGACTCTGCCTAGCCCGACCCGGGCCGCCGGAGGACGTGGCGATCGCCGTGGCGGACGGTGACCCCGGCGCCGTCGAGGTGATCGAGCATCGCCTGCGCGTACTTGCGGCTCGTCCCGAGCGCGTCACGCACCTCGGCGAGGGTGATCTCGCCGCGCTCGCCAGCCAGCGCGATCACCCGCTCGCGGAGAGGTTCGAGCCGCCGCCGCGAGAAACAGACCTGGGGCGTCGCGCGCACCGCATCTCCGCTCGCGACGAGCGCGGCGAGGATCCGGTCGACCCTGGGCCCCCCGAGCCGGAGCGCGTCGGCGATCGCCGCCGGGGAGCGCGGCTCGTCGCCGTCGGCGTCGAGGATCGCCAGCACCAGGCGAGCGGCGCGGTCGAGCTTCGGCGTTGCCTCCGGGACCGGCGCGGTCCGGGCAGGGCGCCGCCGTGCGGCCTCCTCCTCGGCCAGCACC
>JBKPNB010000138.1:0-17790 GCA_046732395.1 Actinomycetota bacterium
GCCAAAGAGCGTCCGCGTCTCGGCCGATGCTCCGGCCGGCTGGCCGCCCCCGCGCTGCTGGCTCTCCGGCGTCGGGCGGAGCGGGACGGCCGCCGCCCGCGGCCGAGCGCAACCCCTCGCCCACGCTCCGGCCCGTCGGCGGAACGCCTGAGCGCCGCCCGCTTCCTGGCCGAGGGCCTCGTGACAAACGTTGCCCGGCCGCGTGCCAGCGGCCGGATAGCTACCCGGACTTCGTCCGAGCCGCCCGTCGCTCCCGGACGCCGCGACGTCGGCGCTCGGGCTTCAGCTCCTCGAGCTCCTCCGCGAGCCAGTCGATCAGGCACCAGACATCGGGCATCTGGTCGCGGTCGGCGACGATCCCGAAGTCCATGTGGCCGCAGTAGCTCATCACGGTGATGTTGAGCCCCATCCCGTCGGTGATCACCGACACCGGGTAGTTGGCCTCGAGCCTGGCGCCGGCACAGTAGAGGGGGAGCTGGGGTCCGGGGACGTTCGAGACCACCAGGTTCCAGGTCGGCCGGCCGCGGCTCGAGGTGGCGAGCGTGAAGGTGGCGCGCGCGGCGCGGGCGAACACCGCCGGCGGAATGAAGTGATTGGCGTCCTGGAGGAGGTCGGCGGGGAGCGCCCGGTGGCGTTCCTTCAGCTCGCCCATCGCCTCGTGGGCGCGCTCGAGCCGCCGCACCGGGTCGGGCTCGTTGGTGTAGAAGGGCGCGCTCATCAGCATGATCCGGTTGCCGTAGGTCCCGGCCTGATGCGAGCCCCGGACCGAGACCGGAATCTGGGCGACGAGCGGATCGGCCGGGAGCTCGTCGTGGGCCAGGAGCCAGCTGCGAATCGCTCCGGCACAGATCGAGACCACGACGTCGTTGACCGTGAACCCGTACTCGTTCTTCACCGCCTTGACCTCGTCGAGCGAAAGCTGACCGAACGCGAACCGGCGGTGCGGCGAGATCCGGCCGTTGAACGAGGTCTTCGGTGCCCGCAGCGCGGTCTTCTCGATCACCCCGCCGTCGCGCCCGACGACGCGACCACCTCGGTCGGCGATCCGGGCCACGGTGCCGGTGCCGGGGATCGTCCCGAACGGCGTCTGCTCGAGGTTCGGGAGCGCCGAGGGGATCGAGCGCAGCATCCGCACCGGATAGCGGGGGATGCCGGCGAGGCCGCGGGCGAGCATCTCGAAATCCCCGGGGCGGCGGTCGGGCGTCGGCATCTCGTCGCCCACCTCGCGGCCCTCCGGGCGGAGGTCGAACAGCACGCCCATGATCTCGGCGCCGGAGAGCCCATCGATCACCGCATGGTGGATCTTGGTGAGCATCGCGACGCCGCCGCCCTCGAGCCCCCAGATCAGGTACAGCTCCCACAGCGGCCGCGCGCGGTCGAGCGGGCGGGCGACGATCCGCGCCACCTGCTCGGCGAGCTTCGCGTCGGTACCGGGCGCCGGCAGGGCCAGCTCGCGGACGTGGAAGTCGAGGTCGAAGTCGGGGTCGTCGACCCAGTAGGGGTAGTCGAGGCCGAGCGGGACCTCGACCAGCCGCCAGCGCAGCGGCGGCAGGAGCGGCAGCCGCTCGGTGATCAGCTCCTGGATCGCGGCGAGGTCGAGGGGGCCGCCCGGACGCGAGGATGGATCGAGGATCGCGAGGCCGGCGACGTGCCCGCTCTGCCGCGGGGTCTCGAGCGCCAGGAACTGGTTGTCGAGGCTGGTGAGCTGGCGCATCGGGCCTACGGTACCCCGATCTAGTCCGGTCGGTGGAGGTCCTCCCGCGATAGCTCGTCGAGGAGATGGACGAGCCGCGGCTCGCCGTCCTCGACGACGGCGACCGTCCCCGGCCACCAGCCGCTCTCGGCCGCAGTCCGGCCGAGCAGGCTCGGCGAGTGGACCCAGCTTCCGGTGTTGACGAGGCGCCCGCCGGTCGGCGTCGGCCATTCCGACTCGCCCTCGCGTGGGCCGCGGCGATGGGTGTGGCCGAACACCACCCACTCGGCGTCGATCCGCAGCTTCTCGACGACGTCGCACATCGCGGCGATGCCGGCGCGACTGATCGCTCCGGGCGAGAGGTCCGGTCGCACCGGCCCGAGGCCGAGCCGGTTCGCGACGCCGACCGCGCCCGGGACCGCGACGGCGCCGAGGAGCCAGCCACGCAGCTTGGCCGCCGTGGTCTCGCCGCCGCCGAGCGCCTGCCAGATCCTCGCGCTCGGCTCGGCGCCGCTGGCCCGCCCGGGCGGAGCCGCCTGGGCGAGCGCGAAGAGCAGGGCGTAGACCGGCCCCTGCGCGCTCTCGTAGACCTCGGGCGCGACCGGCTCGGGGCCGGTCGGCGGGGCGAGGGGGTCGTCGGCGGGCGGCATCCCCAGCAGGCGCTCGACCATCGCCACCCCGAGCCGCTCGAAGGTGGGGATCGTCAGATGGCGATCGAGGAAGTGGCCATGGGTGGCGTAGATGTGATCGGCGAGCCAGAGGCCGGGGTAAGCGAGGCGGACGGAGGCGGGCGCCGCGGCGGCGGCGAGCGGGGCGGCGGCGCCCTCGGGCTCGGCGAACTGCTCGAGCCCGAGCGGCTCGGCGCCGTCGAGCATCCGCCGCTCGAGCCAGCCCTCGACCAGGTGATGGTCGTGGTTGCCGGCGACCACGACCAGCTCGCCGCCTGCCCCCGCCGCCCGCCCGATCGCCGCGAAGGCCGGCGTCGCCAGCTCGATCACTCGCCGCAGCGGCCGGTCGCGGAGCTCGAGGACGTCGCCGAGGAGGACGACCCGGTCGCCGGCGGCGAGGAACCCGGTGAGGCGCTCGAGGAACGACGGCCTTCGCAGCAGGTCGGCGTCGTTGGCGGCGCCGAGGTGGAGGTCGGAGACGACGACCGTTCGCATTCGCGCCATCCTCGCACCCGCGCCCGCCGACGTTTGCCGGAGGCTCGCGGCGGATAGCGCGAGCGGGGATGATGACGGTCGCGATGGCGAACGAGGGCACGGCCGAGCGGACGGGCGGGCGGATCAGGATCCTCCGGGAGCCGGACCGGGTCCGGGTGCCCGAGGCCGGGGCGGTCTCATCGGTCCAGGTCGCCGACGTCGCGATCCCTCGCCGCGAGCTCGATCGCCTCTGGAAGCCCGAATATCTGGAGCGCCTGGCGCGGAGCTACTGGCGCTTTTTGACCCGGATCTCGCTGGGGCTGATCCGGATCGTCTACGCGCCGGACTCGCGGACGATCGTGCTCCTGTCGAGGCACCTGCCGCTGCTCCGCTTCCGGGCGCCCGAGTACGAGGCCACAGCCGACGCCGGCGCCGTCACCTGGTGGATCGAGCGCGGCCTGCTCGTCGCCCGCGAGGGTCGCGACCGGGGCTTCCTGCGGATCGACGTCCGCCGCTTCGGCGACGGGCGGCGCGGCCTCCACCCCCCGCCCGGCTACGACCTTCTCCGCGTCCGGGTCGAGGTTCGCAACTTCTACCCCTGGATCCGCGGCCGCGGCCGGTTCGCCCGGTTCGGGACCTGGCTCTACAGCAACACCCAGCTGCCGATCCACCTCCTCGTCTGCCGGCTCTTCCTGCGCTCCCTGGTCCGACTCGATCTGCCGCCGTCACGGGTCGGCGCGCTGCGGGGCGAGATCGTCGGCTCCGGCGGCGGCGACGGGCGAGAGGCGCCGGCCTCCGCCGCCGAGGGAGGAGAGCGGTGAGGATCCTCGTCGCCGGGGCCACCGGGGTCGTCGGACGCCGGCTGGCGCCGGCGCTGATCCGCGACGGCCACCGGGTTCGGTGCCTGGTTCGCGACCCCGAGCGCGCCGCCGACCTCGCCGCCGCCGGCTCTGAGCTCGTCGTCGCCGATCTCGCCGCGCCCGGCGCCGAGCTCGCCGACGCCCTCGATGGCGTCGACGTGGCCTACTGGCTCGTCCACATGATGTCCGAGCGGGGCTACGCCGAGCCCGAGCGGGCCGCCGCCGGCGCCTTTGCGCGGACCGCGATGGCGGCGGGGACCGAACGGGTCGTCTACCTCGGCGGCCTCGGCGGCAACCCAGAGGTCTCGCCGCATCTGCGGAGCCGCCACGCGACCGCCGAGGCACTCGCCGCCGACGGCCCGCCGCTCACCTACTTCCGCGCCGCGATGGTGATCGGCGCCGGGAGCGAGTCGTTCGTCCTGCTGAAGGCCGTCGCCGAGCGCCTCCCGCTCGTCCCATCGAACGAATGGCTGCGTCGCCGCACCCAGCCGATCGGGATCCGCGACACGGTTCGCTACCTGCGGGCGGCGCCGTCGGTGCCCGAATCGCGCGGTCGCGAGGTGCAGATCGGCAGCCCGCGCGTCTACACCCATCTCGAGCTCGTCGACCTGATGGCCCGCGAGCTCGGACGGCGGTCGAAACGCAAGCTGCCGGTGTTCGGCGCCACTCCCGGTGCCGTCTCGGCCGGGGCGGCGATCGTCACCCGCGGCGACGAGCGCGTCGCGGCGGAGCTGACGCTGAGCCTGGTGGCGGACACGATCGTCACCGATCCGAGCGGCGCGGAACCGTTCGGGATCGAGGTCGAGCCGATCCCGATCGCGCTCCAGCGGGCGCTCGCCGACGAGGAGCGCGAGCGCGCGCGGGTGCCGGCATGACGGTAGAGACCGAGGTCGAGATCGCGGCCCCGCGGGAGGAGGTCTTCGACCTCCTGCTCGACACCTCCCGCCTCGACGAGTGGGTGACCGCCTCGCGCGGGGTCGCCGACGCCCCCGACGGCGGGCTTCGGCCCGGCTCCTCGTTTCGCCAGCGGCTCCGGCTCGGCGGCGCCCGCTTCGACGTTCGCTGGAAGGTCACCGAGCTCGAGCGCCCCTGCCTGGCGGTCTGGGAGGGGCGCGGCCCGGCCGGCTCGCACGCCGCCGTCCGCTACGAGCTCGCCGAGGACGGCGCCCGGACGCGGTTTCGGTACACGAACACCTACGACCTCCCCGGCGGGGTGATCGGGGCGATGGCCGGCCGCGTGACCTCGGCGCCGGCGCGCCACGCGATGCGAAGCTCGCTGCGGAAGCTGAAGCGGATGCTCGAGGACGATCGCGGGTGAGGTCCGCGGCGGCGTGGCGGGTTGCCGCGCCGGCGACGTTCGGCGCGCTGGCGCTGGCGACGGCGTTCGGTGCGGCGGCACTCGGCGCGTCCTCGAAGGCCACCTGGCGGCCGTACGTGAAGCTCCCTGCGGTCCTCGACATCGTCGGCCCGCGGTCCGACGGCCGGCTGGTGGTCGCCGCCGGGGCAGGGCTGCGAACGCTCGGCCGGCACGGTGGGCTGCGCCCATTCGCCACCGAGCCCCACGGTTACACGGCGTCGCCGGCCGGCGAGCCTTACATCGCGCTCGCCGAGCGCGGCGAGGTGGCCGGGGCGGACTGCTCGTTCCAACGGGGCGACGTCTACGCACTCCGCACCCGCTCATCGCCGGGGGTGGTCCGCGTCTCGCGGCGGGGCCACGCGAGCCGCCTCGTCGATCTGCCCGCCGGGAGCAACCCGACCGGGATCGCATTCGACCGCGGCGGGCGGTTCGGGCATCGGCTGCTGCTGACGGTGGCGGCGCCGAAGGGGGGCGCCAACGTCTACGCGGTCGACTGCGCCGGCGGGCTCGAGCGCCTCACTTCCGAGGCGCCGCGGATGGAGGGCGGGATCGCCGTCGCCCCCGCCGGCTTCGGCGCCTTCGGCGGCGACCTCATCGCCGCCGACGAGGGCAGCGGCCGGGTGTTCGCGGTCGGCCCCGGTGGCGGCGTCCACCGGATCGCCCGCCCACCGCTTCCGGCCGGCGGCGACACCGGCGTCGAGAGCGTCGGCTTCGTCCCCGCCAGGGCCCGGGGCCACGCCTACGTCGCCGACCGCCGGGTCCCCGGCAACCCCCATCCCGGGACCGGCTCGATCCTCCGCCTCTCGCTCGCGCGCCTGGACGCCCGCGGCGTCGGCGGCGGCGATCTCCTCGTCGTCACCGAGGGCGGCGCGCGAACCATCCGCATCCGCTGCGCCCGGCGCTGCTCGACGCGCGAGGTCGCGACCGGCCCGGCCTTGGCGCACGTCGAGGGCCACATCGCCTTCGGCTCCTAGTGTCGCGGCCCCGGCGGCGGGCCGCCGCCCCACAGTAGACTCGCCGCGATGTCCGAGCCGGTCGGATCGCGGGAGGCGACCGAGGCCGTCGCGGCGGACGAGGAAGCGGCGAGCGCCGGCAACGGCGCCGCCGGTGAGATCGCCGTCGCCAATCCCGCGAGCGGCGGGACGATCGCCACCGTCGCGGCGCTCGGCGCCGCCGAGGTCTCCGAGCTCGTCGCCGCCGCCGGCGCCGCCCAGCCGGGCTGGGCCGAGGCCGGCTTCGAAGCCCGGGGCGAGGTGCTCCTCGCGGCTCGGCGCTGGCTCGTCGCCAACGCCGGGCGGGTGGTCGAGACGATCTGCGCCGAGACCGGCCGGCCGGCCGACGAGACCCAGTTCGCCGAGCTCTCATACGGGCTCTCGGCGCTCGAGTTCTGGGCGAAGATGGCGCCCGCCTACCTGGCCGACGAGGAGATCGAGAGCGCGTCGCCGTTCGTCCGCGGTCGCAAGCTCGCCGTCCGCTACGAGCCGATCGGCGTCGTCGGCGTGATCGGCCCCTGGAACTACCCGCTCAACAACTCGTTCGGCGACTGCATCCCGGCGCTCGCCGCCGGCAACGCGGTGGTGCTGAAGCCGTCGGAGGTGACGCCGCTGACCTCGCTTCTGATGGCCGAGATGCTCGCTGACTGCGGCCTCCCCGACGGCGTCTTCGCGGTTGCCACCGGCCGCGGCGAGACCGGCGCCGCGCTGGTCGGCGAAGTGGACATGGTGATGTTCACAGGCTCGGTCGCGACCGGGAAGGTGGTGATGGCGCACGCCGCCGAACGCCTGACGCCGGTCAGCCTCGAGCTGGGCGGCAATGACCCGATGATCGTCCTCGCCGATGCGGACCTCGAGCGGGCGGCGAACGCCGCCGTCGCCTACGGGATGTCGAACTCGGGGCAGGTCTGCATCTCGGTCGAGCGGATCTACGTCGAGGACGCGGTCCACGACCAGTTCGTCGATCGCCTGCGGGCGAAGGTCGAGGCGCTCCGCCAGGGCCCGCCCGGGCCGACGGGCTCGGTCGACGTCGGGGCGATCATCTTCCCGCCGCAAATAGAGCTGATCGAGGCCCACGTCAACGACGCGGTCGAACGGGGCGCCGAGGTCGTCGTTGGCGGCAGGCGCGCCTCCGGCCCGGGCCGCTTCTACGAGCCGACCGTGTTGGTCGGCGTCGACCACTCGATGCGCTGCATGACGGAGGAGACGTTCGGGCCGACGCTCCCGGTGATGAGGGTCACCGACGCCGACGAGGCGATCCGGCTCGCCAACGTCGGGCCCTACGGCCTCCAGGCCTCGGTCTGGACCCACGACAGCGAGCGCGGCGAGGCGCTCGCGAGGCGGCTCGAGGCCGGGGTTGCCTGCGTCAACGATGCCCAGCTCAACTACGCCGCGCTCGAGCTGCCGATGGGCGGCTGGAAGGCGTCGGGGCTCGGCTCGCGCCATGGACCGGACGGGATCCGCAAGTACACCAAGCGCCAGTCGCTGCTGGTGACTCCCGGCCACGCGCCGCCGCGCGAGGCCCACTACCTCCCCTACGCGGCGGAGACGACCGCCGTCCTCGCCGACGCGCTGGCGGCCCTCGCCGCCAGCGACCTTTTCGACGACGCCCAGCATCGCACCCTGCTCGCCTTTTGCGACACCCTCGTCCCATCGCTGGCGCCGCCCGAGGCCACGGACGGCGCGGATGGCGCCGCGAGCGCCATCGCGCACGGATTCTGGGCCCGCGCGGCGTCCCACCAGGGAGTGCCGGAGGCGGTCGAGCTGGCGTTGCTCCAGGCCGCGCCGAAGCCGGAGGAGATCGCCGGGCTCCGCCGGCTCCTCGACGCGATGGCCGCCGAGGGGATGGCGCCGGAGACGCCGCAGGAGGTCCGGGAGGCGATCGTCAACGCGTTCGCCGACTCCGGAGGTGAGGCGCTCGCCGGGATCAGCTCGCTGCGCGCGCTCGTGCTCTCGATCCACTACGTCCTCCCCGACCCGGCGACGGGACGCAACCCGAACTGGGACGCGATCGGCTACCCCGGCCCGCAAACGGTGCCGCCGGCCGAGCCGAAGCCGCTGGGCGTCCGCCGCCCGTCGGCCACCGAGGGGGCGATGACGATCGAGGCCGAAGTCTGCGTCGTCGGCTCCGGCGCGGGCGGCGGCGTCGTCGCCGGCACCCTCGCCGAGCGGGGCAAGCAGGTCTGCGTCGTCGAGGCCGGCGGCTACTTCAACGAGGCCGACTTCAACCAGCTCGAGACCTGGGGCTTCCAGAACCTCTACCTGCGTGGGGGGCCGTTCACCACCGCCGAGGGCCAGGTCTCGATCCAGGCCGGGTCGGCGCTCGGCGGCGGCACCCTGATCAACTGGCAGAACTGCCTGCGGACCTTCCCGTGGGTCCGCGAGGAGTGGGCAGGGGAGTTCGGGCTCGCGGGCGTCGACGGCCCCGACTTCGAACGGTGTCTGGATCAGGTCTGGGAGCGGATCGGCGCCACCGACGCCTGCTCGGACCTGAACGGCCCGCACCAGCGGTTGCGGGAGGGGTGCCAGGCGCTCGGCTGGGACTTCCGACTCATCACCCGCAACGTTGACCCCTCCCGCCACGATCCCGGCCTCGCCGGGTTCGTCGGCTGGGGGGATGTGAGCGGCGCCAAGCGATCGACGACGAAGACCTACCTCGCGAATGCCCACGAGCGCGGCGCCGACCTCGTCGTCAACTGCCGCGCCGAGCGAATCCTGGTGGAGGGCGGGCGCGCGGCGGGGATCGAGGGGACCTACAGCGGCCCCGATGGGACGACGGCGCGAGTCGTCGTTCGGGCGCCGCAGGTGATCGTCGCCTGCGGCTCGATCGAATCTCCCGCGCTCCTTCGACGGTCGGGCGTCGGCGGCCCGGCGGTCGGCGACTATCTCCGGCTCCATCCGGCCGGCGGCGTCTTCGCCACCTATGACGAGCCGCAGGACGCCTGGTGGGGCCCGCCGCAGGCGGCGCTCTCGCATCAGTTCGCCGAGGGGCGCGACGGCCACGGCTTCCTGGTCGAGGGTGCCCACCACTCGATCGGGATCAGCGCCGCGGCGACGCCCTGGCTCTCGGGTCGCCAGCACAAGGAGGACATGGCGCGGTTCCGCGAAACCTCCGGGCTGATCTGGCTGATCCGCGATCGGGGCCACGGGCGGGTCGACGTGGATCGCGACGGCAACCCGGTGCCGTTCTACAGGCTCAGCGACGAGCTCGACGTCGCCAACTTCCGCGCCGGCCTCGAGGCGGTGGCGAGGATCCACCACGCCGCCGGCGCGACCCGGATCGGTGCCCTCGCCCGCGCGCGCCCGCTCTGGGAGCGGGGCGAGGACTTCGAGGCCTTCCTGGCCGGGCTTCGCGGCTGCTCGCTCGACCCCTGCGAGCACGGCGTCTTCTCGGCGCACCAGATGGGCACCTGCCGGATGGGCTCCGACCCTGCCACCTCGGTCGCCGACCCCGACGGCCAGCTCCACGACACGCCCGGGGTGTGGATCGGCGACGCGAGCGCCTTCCCGACCGCGTCGGGCAGCAACCCGATGGTCACGATCATGGCCCTCGCCCGCCGCACCGCCGAGGCGATCGCGGCGGCGGCCTGACCGCGGCCACCCGGCATGGACGCCGATCCGAGCGAGCCCCGCGCCCTCATCGACCGGGCGAGCGAGCGCCTCGTCCGGGTCGGCGATCTCGAGATCTGCTGCGAGGAGCTCGGCGATCCGGAGGGCGAGCCGATGCTGCTGGTGATGGGGCTCGGGGCGCAGATGATCTACTGGGACGACGGCTTCTGCGAGCTCCTAGGCGAGCGCGGCTACCGGCTGATCCGCTTCGACAACCGCGACGTCGGTCGCTCGACGCGCGTGCGGGCGCCGGTCCCGGGGCGGATGGCGATGCTGCTCGGGACCGGCCGCCCCGCCTACCGGCTCGACGATCTCGCCGACGACGCGGTCGGGGTCCTCGACGCCTTTGGCGTCGAGGAGGCCCACGTCGTCGGCGCCTCGATGGGCGGGATGATCGCCCAGGTCCTCGGCTACCGCCACCCAAACCGGGTCAGCTCGCTGGGCCTGATCATGACCCACAGCGGGCGCCGCACGGTCTCGATGCCGACCCGCCGCGCGCTGGCGGCGCTGCTCTCGCGGCCGGCGCGCTCCCGCGACGAACTTGTCGAGATGATGGTCAGGGCCTTCCGGGTGATCGGCTCCCCGGCCTACCCGTTCGACGAGGAGAGGTTTCGGGAGATGGCGGGGCGAAGCTACGACCGCGGCTACAACCCGGCCGGGATCGCCCGCCAGCTCCACGCCATCACCGCCTCCGGGGACCGCACCCGGCGGCTGCGTGAGATCACCGCGCCGACCGTGGTCGTCCACGGCGACCGCGACCCGCTCGTCCGCCCCGCCGGCGGCCGGTTGATCGCGCGGACGATCCCCGGCGCGCGGCTGGTCTCGATCCCCGGCATGGGCCACGACCTCCCGGAGCCGGCCTGGCCGCGGATCGTCGACGCCGTCGACCGCAACGCGGCGTGCGCTCGGCTCCACTCACGCTAGGTCCCGGGATGGCCGAGACCTTCCGCACGCCGGACGAGCGCTTCGAGGGCCTGCCCGCCTTCCCGTTCGAGCCGCGCTACCGCGAGGTCGACGGACTGCGGCTCTGCCACCTGGACGAGGGCGAGGGCGAGCCGGTCGTCTTCTTCCACGGCGAGCCGACCTGGTCGTACCTGTGGCGGAAGGTGATCCCGCCGGTTCGCGACGCGGGCTATCGCTGCATCGCCCCCGACTACGCCGGCTTCGGCCGCTCGGACAAGCCGACCGACCTCGGCTGGTACTCCTACGACCGCCACACCGAGCTTGCCGCGAGCCTGCTGGACGATCTCGACCTGCGCGGCGGGACCGCTGTGGTCCACGACTGGGGCGGACCGATCGGGCTCCGGCTCGCGGTCGAGCACCCCGATCGGATCGCCCGCATCGTGATCTGCGACACCGGCCTGTTCACCGGCGAGCAGCCGATGACCGACGCCTGGCGCCAGTTCCGCGACTTCGTCGAGCGGACCGAGGACCTGCCGGTCTCGCTGCTCGTCCGAAACGCCACCGCCCGCGGGCTCGACGACGACGTCGCCGCCGCCTACGACGCGCCGTTCCCGACCGCCGCGTCGAAGGCCGGCGCGCGGGCGTTCCCGCTGATCCTCCCGACGTCGCCGCAGATGGCCGGCGCGGCGGCCGGGCGGCGGGTGCTCGAGGCGCTCCGGCGCGACGAGCGGCCGAAGCTGGTGCTCTGGGCGGACTCGGACTTCATCCTCCCGTTCGAGGTCGGCGAGCGGTTCGCCGCCGCCGTCAACGGCCCGCCGCCGTGCAAGGTGGCGCGCGCCTCGCACTTCCTCCAGGAGGACGCCGGCGAGGAGATCGGCGAGCAGATCGCCCGCTGGCTCGGCTCATGAACGCCGGCCGGGGACTCACCGTCGCGGTTACCGGGCCCACCGGCGACATCGGCAAGTCGGTGGTCCGGGCCCTCGAGCACGCCGACGGGGTCGAGCGGATCGTCGGCATGGCCCGGCGGCCCTTCGACCCCGCCGAGCACGGCTGGACGAGGGCCACCTACCGCCGCGGCGACGTGCTCGACCGCGGCTCGGTCGACGAGCTCGTTCGCGGCGCCGATGTCGTCGTCCACCTCGCCTTCATCATCTTCGGCAGCCGCGAGGAGACCCACCGCGTCAACCTCGAGGGGAGCCGCAACGTCTTCGAGGCCGCCGCCGCGGCGCCCGCGAGGCGGCTCGTCTACGCCTCGTCGGTCGCCGCCTACGGCTTCCCCGAGGGCGACGCGCTCCTGACCGAGGCCGACGAACCGCGCGGGACCGACCGCCTCTACTACTCGGCGCAGAAGGCGGAGCTCGAGGCCGCCCTGCGCGATGCGGTGTCCTCCTCGACCGTCGACGCTTACGTCTTGCGCCCCTGCATCGTCGCCGGAGCCGACGCGCCGACGCTGGTTACCAAGGCCGTCGACGCGATCAGGCTCGGCGGTCGGCTGCGTCCGTTGGGCCGGGTGCTGCGAGCGATCCCCGGGCTTCGGCCGGTGCTGCCGAACAACGGCGTCCCGTTCCAACTCGTCCACCACGACGACGTCGCGGGGGCGATCGCCGCCGCGGCCGTTGGCGCCGGGCCGCCGGGACCCTACAACCTGGCCGGCCCTGGGGAGCTCACCGCCGCCGACCTCGCCCACGAGCTCGGCTGGCGCTCGCTGCGCATCCCGCGGGCGAGCGTGGCGGCGACGGCCGAGGTGCTCTCGCGGATTCCCGGGCTCCCGCCCGAGGTCGCCTGGCTGAACGCGCTCCGGGCGCCGGTCCTGATGGACACCTCGAAGGCTCGTGAGGAGCTCGGCTGGGAGCCGCGACACGCCGCGCACGAGACGCTTCGCGAGACCGTCGCCGCCGCCCGCGAATCCGGGCTGCTCTGAGGCTCAGCGCTCTCAGATGCGAACCGCGACGGCGGCGGTGACGAGCTCCGCCAGCGGCCCGGTCGGGATCCCGGCGATCGACCCCGAGCCGCCGACGACGACGATCCGCCCGCCCTGATCGGTGAGCCGCATGTGGAGGTGGATCGGGATCCGGTCGTGGGCCCGGGACCCGAGCGCCCGCCCGGCGCCGAATCGAAGCGCGAACCCCTCGAGCGGGCCGAGCTCGTCGGCGCCGAAGTCGACGAGATCGGCGGGGGAGGTGTAGGCGAGCGAGCGCAGCGAGTAGGGCAGGGACCCGTCGCGGCTGAGCGAGAGCCTACGGAGGGTGACGGGACCGATCCTGCTGTCCCGGAGGCTGATGGCGACGTGGTCGAAGCCGTCGAGCTCGTCGAGCGCGCCGGCCGGCTCGCCGCTCGCCGGCAGGTCGAGGCCGCTCCCGCTTACGTCGATCCGATCGCCGTCGCCGAACAGGACGCGCAGGGCGGGGAACGCCGAGAGCTCGACGTCGGCGGTCCCGCCGCCGGCGGTGAGGCGGTCGGAGGCCACGTGCTCGGCGATCGGTGGCAGCGCGAACTGGAACGCGATCGCGAGAACGGCGAGGACGGCGAGGCTCCATAGGAGCAGGTGACGCATCGACTGGAGCAGCTTCGCAGGAGCGGCGCCCGGCGCCGTCCGCTGCGCCGGCGAAGGCTTCAGCCCCGCTCGACCGGATGCCCCGACCGCTGCCACGTCCCGACGCCGCCGTGGCCGACGTGGATGAGGTCGGCGAAGCCCTCGCGCTGAAGGATCGACGCGGCCAGCCCGCTGCGCTTGCCGCCGCTGCAGATGGCGGCGATCGTGCGGTCCGCGGGCAGTTCGTCGAGGCGCTCGAGCAGGCGGCCGTACGGGACGTTCAGCGATCCCGGGATGTGGGCCTCCGCGTACTCGTCGTCGTCGCGCACGTCGAGGACGACGATCCCGTCGCCGGCGCCGAGGCGCTCGGCGAGGTCGTCGGGGTCGATCAGCTCGAGGCGCTTGACCGGGCGGCCCTCCGAGCGCCAGGCGGTCATGCCCCCGGCCAGGAAGCCGGCGATCCGGAGCCCGACCGAGGCAAGGAGGTCGGCCGCCTCGCGCTCGTAGCCTTCGGAGGCGGCGACGACGATCACCTCGACGTCCTCGCCGGCGACCCGGGCGACCTTGGTCGCGAAGCCGGTGTCGTAGGCGGAGGCGCTGATCGCCCCCGGGATGTGCGCCTCGTCGAACTGCTCGTTGGTGCGGGCATCGACGACGATCGCCCCGGCGGCGATCGCGACTTCGACGCCACGCGGGGTCAGCGGCGCCGGCGCCCCGAGCTCCTCGACCAGGGGCCCGCGGTTGAGCGCGACGATCTGCTCGACGTTCGGCGGACGCTCGCCGAGCGAGGCGAGGAGGCCCGCCACGAACGTGTCCTCGCCCGCCTCGCGGAGCGCACCGTTGTGGGCGCGCTCGAAGCCGATCGTCGAGCAGGTCCGATTGTCGAGCGCCGAGCTCCCGCACAGCGACCCGCCGAGATGCCCGGGCCAGACCTCGACCTCGTCGGCGAGCGCGAGCAGGCGCGCGTGCAGCGAGCGGTAGATGGCTGCGGCTCCCTCCCGCGGCTCGACCGCCAGGTCGGGCCGGGCGACGTCGCCGATGAACAGCGAGTCCCCGCTCAGCACCGCCCACACCTCGTCGCCGGCGGCCCTGCGGAGCACGAACGAGGTGTGCTCCGGGCGGTGCCCGGGCGTGTGGAGCGCCTCGATCGCCACCTCGCCGAGCACCAGCCGCCACCCGTCGGCGAACGGCTCGTGGGGGAAGTCGGCGCCGGCGAGCTCGTGGAGATGGATGACGGCGCCGGTCGCCCGGGCCAGCCGGCCGTGCCCCGAGACGTGATCGGCGTGGTTGTGGGTCTCGAGGACGTGCTCGATGCGGACGCCGTGGAGGCGGCTGAGACGCAGGTAGGGGTCGATGTCCCACTGCGGGTCGACCACCGCGGCGACGCCCGCCGAGCTATCGCCGACCAGGTAGGAGGCGCAGCCGAGGTCCTCGTGGATGATCTGGCGGAACAGCATCGCGGCCGCTTATCTTCTCGCACGTGCGGATTCCAGCGAAGACCGACTACGCCGTCCGAGCCCTCCTCGAGCTCGCGGCCGCCGACGATCCGCCCCTGAATGCGGTTCTGCGGGATCCGGGTGCTGCGCGCCCGCGCGACGCCGTCAGCGGCGGGTGAGGCCGGCCCAGAGGATGTCGAGGGCCGCGCGAACGCCGAGCATCGGGTCAGCGCCGGCGGCCGCCGTCTGCACGGCGGGGAACATGGTCCCGGCGGCGACGGTCACCGCGGCGGCGCCGGCGTCGACGTCGTCGCGGACCTCGCCGCGCCGCTGCCCCTCCTCAAGGAGCTCGGCGATCAGGCCGATCAAAGGTGTCGGATGCCCGTTGTCGACCATCGCCGCGAACCGGGTGGGGTGCGCGAAGACCTCCAGGAGCGCCTCGGTGTGAAGCGAGGGCGAGAGCTCGGCCGGTCGCAGGAGCACCGCGAGCGTGCGCTCGGTCGCCGTGCGCAGCCGCAGCCGGCGGTCGCGGCTGCCCTGCGCGGCGACCGGCGCGACGCGCTCGCGGAAGTGCCGTGCGGCGGCCTCGACCAGGACGTCCTCCTTGCGCGGGAAGTAGCGGAAGAAGGTGGCCCAGCTGACGTCGGCGTCGGCGATCACGTCCTCGACCCGGGCGGCCTCGATGCCGCCGTTGCGGTAGCGGGCGATCGCGGCCCGGTAGATCCGCTCCCGCTTCTCGGCGCCGCGCGCCTGGGTGGGAGGCTCGGGAAGCCGCGCCTCGCGCGTGCGCCCGTAGCCGACGACCGTGCCCTCAGCCATCCTTGACTCCCAAAGCCATATCGAGTATGGTAGCGCAGAATTCGATATCCAATATGGATTCGGCGAAGACAAGGATGGCGTCAGGGAAGACGGGTAGCCGCCGGCCGGTGCGGGAGGCCGCGTGAGCCGCCTGCTCTACGCGCTCGGCGGGTTCTGCGTCCGCCACCGCTGGCCGGTGCTGGTGGCGTGGGTCGCGATTCTCGCCGCCACGGTCCTCGTCTCGAACAGCGTCGGCCGCCAGACCAGCAACAACCTGACGCTCCCCGGCACCGGGTCGACCCAGGCTCAGGACCTGCTTCAGGACAACCTCCCGAAGGAGGCGAACGGGACCAACCCGGTGGTGATGGAGGCGCCTCATGGGAAGCTCACCTCGTCCGCGAACTCGAAGGTCGTCAAGTCGACCGTCAGCTCGCTGAAGCGGGTCCCGCACGTGACCAGCGCGGTCAGCCCGCTTAGCTCGCAGGGCTCCGACGCCCTCAGCAAGAACAAGCGGATCGGCTACATCGCGGTCAGCCTCAACGTCAGCTCGGGCGACATCACCGACGACGAGGCGGCCGCGGTGGTCGACGCCACCGCGCCGGCGTCCAAGGCCGGCTTCGACGTCGCGACCGGCGGCTACGTCGGCCAGCAGGTCTCGAACCCGGCGGTCGAGAAGAGCGAGGTCGTCGGGCTGGTCGCCGCCGTGATCATCCTCATGGTCACGTTCGGGACGGCGGTCGCGATGATCCTGCCGATCGCCACCGCCCTGGTCGGACTCGGCACCGGCCTCAGCGCGATCGGGCTCCTCGGTCATGCGATCGACGTACCGACGGTCGGCCCGACTCTCGGCACCATGCTCGGGCTCGGCGTGGGTATCGACTACGCCCTGTTCATCGTTACCCGGCACAAGGGCTTCATGGAGCAGGGTCACGATCACCGCGAGGCGGCGGCGCGCTCGGTCGCCACCGCCGGCGGCGCGGTCGTGTTCGCCGGCGGGACGGTGGTCATCGCCCTGGTCTCGCTCGCGGTAGCCAATATCCCGATCGTCAGCGCCCTCGGCTACTCGGCGGCAGTTGTGGTGCTGATCGCAGTGATGGCGGCGGTCACGCTCCTGCCGGCACTGCTGGCGATCCTGGGCGAACACATCAACTCGCTGCGCGTGCCGTTCCTGAAGACGCCGCCGCACGACCACCGGCCGCACGGCTGGGCACGCTGGGCGCGGTTCATCGGGCGCCACCCGCTGCCGGCGATGCTGATCGCGGTGGCGACGCTCGTCGTGCTCGCGATCCCGATCCTCAATCTCGAGCTCGGCCAGCAGGACAACGCGCAGATGCCGAAGGACACCGAGATCCGGCAGTCATACGACCTGCTGACGAAGGGCTTCGGCCCCGGGGTCAACGGCCCGTTCCTGATCGCCGTCGACTTCGGCAAGGACCCGGCGCACCCCGACACCAAGAAGCTCAACCACGTCCAGGCCCAGCAGAAACAACAGCAGCAGCAGGAGCAGCAGAAGCAGCAACAGCAGATCCAGCAGCAGACCCAGAAGCTCGTCGCCGAGGGTGTGCCCGAGAGCCAGGCGCAGCAGGAGGCGACGCAGCAGGTCACCGCGCAGAGCGCCCCGACGGCCAAGCAGCAGAAACAACAGCAGCAGGCCGCCCAGCAGGAGGCGTTCCTGAAGACCTCGGCGTCGGACCCCCGCCTCGTCAAGCTCGAGAACAAGATCTCGAAGACCAAGGGTGTGAAGTCCGTCTCGCAGGCTCAGGTCGACAAGTCGGGGAGCACGGCGGTGTTCAACGTCATCGCCACCACCGCGCCGTCGGCGAACGCGACGGCAGATCTGGTGAGCACCCTGCGCGCGCCGGTGATCCCCGACGCCACCAAGGGGACGACGCTGACCGCCTACGTCGGTGGCCAGACCGCCGGCTATGTCGATCTGGCGTCGCGGATCAGCGACAAGTTGGTGCTGGTGATCGCCGTCGTCATCGCGCTCAGCTTCCTGCTTCTGATGGCGGCCTTCCAATCGGTCGTGATTCCGCTCACCTCGGGGCTGATGAACCTGCTCTCGGTGGGCGCCGCCTACGGGGTGCTGACCTTCGTCTTCCAGGAGGGACATGGGGCGAAGCTCATCGGCCTGCCCGGGTCCACCCCGATCGTCAGCTACGTGCCGCTGCTGATGTTCGCGATCCTGTTCGGGCTGTCGATGGATTACCAGGTGTTCCTGCTCAGCAGGGTCCAGGAGCACTTCCGCGAGTCCGGCGACAACCACGAGGCGGTCGTCGACGGCCTCGCCGTCAGCGCTCGGGTGATCACCGCGGCGGCGCTGATCATGGTGTGCGTCTACACCAGCTTCGTCCTCAACGGCGATCCGGTGGTGAAGGAGTTCGGGCTCGGCCTCGCGGTCGCGATCGCGGTCGACGCCACCATCGTCCGCTGCGTCCTGGTGCCGGCGGTGATGGTGCTCCTGGGG
>JBKPNB010000139.1:0-2638 GCA_046732395.1 Actinomycetota bacterium
CTCCTGGCAAGCGCCGCCGCCGGCGCGGCGGCCCACCTCGTCGAGGTCAACCTCGCCATGCGTCCCGGCGATGAGCGCATCGCCCGAGCGGCCGAGCTCGCCTCGCTCGCGCGCAACGAGAGCCACCGCGCGCTGCGGATCTAACCGTCGCCGGACCCCCGCCGCTAGCGGACCGTGATCGCGCCCTTCATCCCGAGCTTCGCGTGGCCGGAGATCGGGCAGTACCACCGGTAGGTGCCGGGCCGATCGAGGTTGACGTCGAGCGTGCCGCTCCCCCCCGGCGCGAGGTTGCTCGCGAGTTGCTGCTTGCCGCTCGGCCCCTGGATCGTGAGGTTGTGCGGGATCTTGCCCTTGTTCGTGACGTCGATCTTGACCTGCCCGGGATCGACGGTCGGCCTCGACGGCTCGATCTTGAATTCGGTCTCGCTCATCCTCACGGTCGAGGGTGCGGTCGGCGTCGCGGCGGCGGCGGGATTGGCGGCGGCGCCGCTGGATGAATTCGCCGCGGGCGGCCACGATTCGCTGGCCCAGGGAGGCGGCCTCGTCCTTCGTCGCCGAATTCTCGGCGGCGCCGAGGCCGACGACGAGCGCGGTCCCGGCCGCCCCGGCGAGGACTAGGACGATGGCCACCGCGCCCCCGCCAGGCGCGGGTCGATTCGGCGGCCCTCGGCGATCGGGACCGGCATCGGGTAGGAAGGAGCTCCCCCGCCCGGCGGGCGTCTCCTCCGCAGTCTCTTCAACCTCACCGGTCTACCGAAACCGGCGCCAGCGAGTTCAGGGCCCCGGGTGGCCGGCCTCGAGAGGTGCGCCTGAGAGGAGCGAACCTCCACGAGCCCAACCGATCAGCTTGTCGGGAGCCCCCTCACCGCAAGCCGCTGGTTCGCGTAGCGCACGTCGCCGGTGAGCTCGTCGCCGAGCCAGTCGGGCGGATCGAAGCGATGGCTGGCCTCGAGCGAGGGAAACTCGCACTCGGCGATCACGAGACCCGCGAGGTCGCCGCGGTAGACGTCGACCTCGATCACCGGGTCGCCCTCCACCCGGTGGCGGCGCTTCTCGAGGCGACGGCCCTCGGTGAGCGGCCAGACCGCCCGAAACTGCTCGTCGCTGAGCTCGATCTCCACCTCGAGCCGCTTCTCGCCCTCTCCGCGCTTCACGGTGAGCACGCTCGAGGCGTCGATCCTTCGCAGCCTCACCTCCTCGCCCCCCTCGGCGATTGCCAGGTAGCCCTGCTCGATCGCCTCCGCTCGGCACTCCGACAACCACGGCGGCGGGTCGGTGACCCGGAACTTGCGCTCGATCTCGACTCCCATGGAACCCGAATCCATCTACCCGCCCCGGGGGACGCCCCGTGTGAAGTTCGCGTTACCCGACCCGACCCCGGAGACCGCCCGGGCAATCGGCGCTGAGCCGACCGGGTAGTTGCCGCGAGACGTCGAGAAGAGGAGGCCTCCATGCCGCACACGGTCCGTAAGGCCGGCTCGAAATGGGCGATCGTCGACAAGCGAACCGGCAAGCGGAAGGGCAAGTCGGATACAAAGAAGAAGGCGCAGGCCTCGGCCCGGATTCGCGACCAAAGGTCGTCCGATGCCTGAGTGCCGCTTCGGTCCGGGGGGCGGCACGTGTTTGCTTCTCCGGCCGTTGGGGAGGGCTCATGCGAAGGCGATGGAAGGAGTGCGATGAACCTGACGGCGCCCCCACCGCCGAAGCGAGTCGAACGCGCTGTATCGAAGGCGGCACACGACCGCGGCGCACAGCTCGGCGCGGCGGCAGCGGTTGCAACCGGCGCCGCCGTGATCGGCGGACGGGCCGCGGCCCGCGCGATCCGAAGCGACGGGCACGACGGCCCCTCTCGCGCCTATCGGCTGAAGCGACGGGAGAAGACGGCCAAGGGCGTGCGCCGCATAGCGCATGGCCGTGTCGAGCACGCGCTCGAGCAGCTTCGGCAGCAGCCCGACGGCGAGGAGGTGGCGGTCCACACCGCCCGCAAGGACTTGAAGAAGCTGCGCTCGCTGCTGCGGCTGGTCCGCGGCGAACTCGGCGAGTCGGCCTATAGCGCCGAGAATGCCCGCTATCGGGATGCCGGTCGCCTGCTCTCGGACGCTCGCGACGCTGAGGTCAAGCTACAGACGCTCGCCGCACTCCGCGATCGCTTCGATGATCTGCCCGATCTCGACGGCTATGCGGCCGCCCTCAAGTCGGAGCAGGCTTCCGCCCGCCACGGCAACGGAACGCTGACCGACGCCGCTAGGGCGATCGAGGCCGGTGGCGAGTCGATCGACGCCTGGGACCTTCCGGGCGGCCGCTGGCCGCCGGTCGGCGACGGCTTGGCCTCTGCCTACGGTCGGGGTCGAAGGGCCCTCGCGTCGGTCAAGGAGTCAGGCGGCGATGGGGAGGCCGTCCACGAATGGCGCAAGCGCTCGAAGGACCTCTGGTACCACCTTCGGATCCTCGAGCGGGCCTGGCCCGAGGTCCTCGGCCCGCTTGCCGCCCAGGCGCACGAGCTTTCCGATCTTCTCGGCGACCACCATGACCTCTCGGTGTTGGCGGACGACGCTCGGCGTCGACCGGATCGCTTCCCAGCCGACGATGGGGCGAGGCTCGGATCGGCGATCGAGACCCGCCAGGAGGAGCTCCTCGC
>JBKPNB010000140.1:0-6717 GCA_046732395.1 Actinomycetota bacterium
GGCCCGGGACGAGCGGTCGATGCCCTCGAGGTGGAGCAGGTCGATCTCGTAGCCGGCGGCCGGGACGAGCTGCGCCTCGACGCGGCCCGCCGCGCCGAGGAACGCGACCTCGACGCCCCTATCGCGAAGCTCGTCGGCGACCGCCAGCGCTGGCACGACGTGTCCCGCGGTCCCCCCGGCTGCTATCGCGACGCTTGGCACTCTTCGCGGTCCTTCCGCTCGACGCCGCCGGGCGCTTGGCGCGCCCGCCGGCGACGACGCTCAGTCTGCCAGCGTCATCGGAGCCCGCGCGCGCGGGCGCCGTCGCGCTCGCCGCCGGCCGCCGGGCGATCCCCAGCAGCAGCCCGACCGCGGCGAGGGTGACCATCAGGCTCGAGTTCCCGTAGGAGACGAACGGCAGCGGCAGCCCGGTGAGCGGCGCCAGGCCGAGCACCGCGAACAGGTTGACCAGCGCCTGGATCAGGATCAGCGAGGTGATTCCGGCGGCGAGCAGCTTGCCGTAGCGGTCGCGGGCCCGTTGCGCGGTCCGCAGGCCGGCATATCCGAACAGTCCATAGAGCCCGACCAGCAACGTGATCCCGGCGAGGCCGAGCTCCTCGCCGATCACGGCGGCGATCATGTCGGTGTGGGCCTCGGGCAGGAAGTAGGCCTTCTGGAGGCTCTGCCCGAGCCCGACGCCGAAGACGCCGCCCGAACCGAGCGCGATCTTCGCCTGCACGCCCTGGTAGCCGACGCTGCTCGCGCTGCTCGAGGGGTCCAGGAAGCCGGTCAGGCGCTGCATCCGGTAGGGCTCGACGGCGATCGCCAGCAGGATCACGAGGCCGACCGCGCCTGCAAGCAGCGCCAGCCGGCGGGGCTTGACCCCGGCCGCGAGCAGCATCGCCGCGGTTGCGAAACACGCCACCATCGCCGTCCCGAGGTCGGGCTCGGCGATGACCAGCACGCACGCCAGGGCGACGACCACGAGATAAGGCATCAGGGTCCTGATGCTGGCCACCATCCGCGGCCGCTCGGCGAGCAGGTGCGCGCCGTAGAGGATGAGGCCGAGCTTCGCGAACTCCGAGGGCTGGATCAGGAGCGGCCCCGCCCCGAGCCAGCGCTGGGCCCCGTTGACGGTGACGCCGACACCCGGGAGCAGCACCGCGAACAGGCCGACGATGGAGACGGTGAGAAGCAGCGGGGTGAGCGGGCGGATCACCCGCCCCCCGGTCCCGGCCAGCGCCCGCATCGCGAGCAGGCCGAGGCCGCCGAAGACGAGGGTGCGCTTCAGGTAGTAGGTGCTGTCGCCCGTGGTCCCCAGCAGCGAGGTGGTCGAGCTCGCGCTGTAGACCATCACGACGCCGAACGCGAGCAGACAGAGGGTCGCGGTGAGGAGCAGCGAGTACTCGATCGGCGGCGCGTCGGCACGCTTGCGCGGGCCGAGCCGGCTGAGGCTGAGCGCGGTCATTCCGCCAACCCCCGGACAAGCGCGCGGAAGTGCTCGCCGCGCTCCTCGAAGCCGCGAAACTGGTCGTAGCTCGCGCACGCCGGCGCCAGTAGCACGACCTCGCCCGGCCGCGCCGCCGCGGCGGCCGCGCCGACCGCCGCCTCGAGCTCGCCGCAACGTCGGACCTCGACCCCCGCGCGCGTCGCCGGAGCGAGCGCGGCCTCGATCTCGGCCGCCGTCTCGCCGATCAGGTAGCAGGCGACGCAGCGCTCGGCGACGGGGGCCGCGAGTGGCGCGAACGGCTCGCCCTTCGGACTGCCGCCGAGGATCGCATGGATGCCGCCGTCGAACGCCCGCAGGGCGGTGACCGCGGCGGCGACGTTGGTCGCCTTCGAGTCGTTGACGTAGAGGACGCCGCCGCGCTCGGCGACCCGCTCGAGCCGGTGGGGGACGCCGGGGAAGCTGCGGAGGCCGGCCCGTACCGCGTCGCGGTCGAGCCCGAGCTCGAGGGCCACGGCCGCCCCGGCGGTCGCGTTGACCGCGTTGTGGGGGCCGAGCAGCCGGAGCTCGGCAGCCTCGAGGAGCGGCGCGGCGCCGGCGAAGATCGTCCCCGCCGCGAGCGAGTACCCGCAGTCCGGGTCGCCGGCCCGGTCCGCGCAGAACGCGATCCGGCGGGCGCAGCCGCCGAGGTCGTGCCCGCGGAGGCCCGGGTCGGAGCGGTTGTAGATCGCGACGTCGTCGTTGCCCTGGTTGGCGAAGGCGCGGAGCTTCGCGTCGCGGTAGCGGTCGAGGGTCCCGTGCCGGTCGAGGTGGTCGGGGGCGAGGTTCAGGATCAGCGCGCACTCCGGGGCGAAGGCGTCGGAATCCTCGAGCTGGAAGCTCGAGCACTCGGCGACGATCGTCGCCTCGGGCGGGACCTTGCCGACGAGCGAGGCGAGCGGTGTGCCGACGTTGCCGGCGACGGCCGCCGGCTCGCCGGCGGTCCGCCAAATGTGCCCGACCAGCTCCGTCACCGTCGTCTTGCCGTTAGTCCCGGTGACCGCCACGAAGCGGTTCGGGAGCAGCCGCCAGGCGAGCTCGAGCTCGCCGACGACCGGGATGCGGCGCCCGCGGGCGGCCGCGACGACCGCGGCCTCGGCGGGGACGCCGGGGCTCTTGACCAGGCAGCGGGCACGGTCGAGCAAGCCAACTCCGTCACCATCCAGGTTGATTTCGACGCCCAGGGGGCGAAGCCCTTCCGCGCCGTCGGGCGAAGCCGCGTCGGAGCCGATCACCTCCTCCCCGCGCGCGGCGAGCATCCGGGCCGCCGCCTGCCCCGACCGCGCCAGCCCGACGACGAGGTAGGGCCCACCGGGGAGCGGGGGCCGCGGCTTGGAGGGTGGGTCCATCCTCGTTAGTTTCGCGGGCGGGTCGATGCCACCCTCCGGTGTCAAGATCCGGCTGTGAGCCCGGAGCGCTTCGCGACCGCCTTCGCCAAGGCCGCCGGGGAGTACGAGCGCGGCCGCCCCTCCTATCCAGCGGCGGCGCTCGCTCGCCTCGCCGACGAGCTCGGCCTCGACCGCGGCTCGACCGTCGTCGACCTCGCGGCCGGGACCGGCAAGCTGACGCGCGACCTGGTCCCCCGCTTCGCGCGCGTTGTCGCGGTGGAGCCGCTCGACGAGATGCGGGCGGAGCTGGCGCGGCTGCTCCCGGGCGTTGAGGCGCTGGGCGGGACCGCCGAGGAGCTGCCGCTGGCGGAGGCGAGCGCCGACGCGGTGCTGGTCGCGCAGGCGTTCCACTGGTTCGATGGGCGCCGTGCCCTCCGCGAGATCGCTCGGGTCCTGCGGCCGGGCGGCGGGCTCGGCCTGCTCTGGAACTCCTCGCCCTGGGAGACCCGCGAGGGGCCGTGGTTTGCGGCCCTCGACGACCTGCTGGAGGAGCGCCGCGTCGACCTCTCGACGATGCGGCGCCACGGCTCGGGCCGCTGGGTGGAGGCGTTCACCGGCGAGGAGCGCTTTGAGCTGCTCTCGCACGCGACATTCGAGAACACGCAGCGGCTGGGGCGCACGGACTTCATCGCCGCCCTCGCCTCGCGCAGCTACATCGCCGCGCTCGCCGACGAGCACCGGGCCGAGGTCCTCGCCGCGATCGAAGCCATGCTCGAGCGCGAGGACGCGCCGGTCGAGGGGGACGACGTCGTCCTGCCGCTGACGACGGAGGTCTACTGGACCCGGCTGCGTTCCCCGGGGACGATGATCAACGAGGGGCGCGCCGGGCGCTTCTCTTCGTCGAGCGTCGACTAAATCAGCTATTGGCTGACTAACTCGACACTCGATGAATTCACCCCCTGCCCACCCAGGAAAAGCTCGGAGCCGGGTCAGCCCAGCGAGTTCTGATACAGCACGTAGCCGATCCCGGCGCAGACGGCGGCGATGATCCAGAACCGGAGCATGATCTTCGTCTCCGACCAGGCCTTGAGCTCGAAGTGGTGGTGGACGGGGGCCATCAGCAGGACGCGGCGGCGGGTGGTCTTGAACGAGACAACCTGGACGGCCACCGACAGCGCCTCGATGACGAAGATGCCGCCGAGGATGATCAGCAGGATCTCGGTCTGGGTCATCACCGCCAGCGCCCCGATCGCGCCGCCGAGCCCGAGCGAGCCGGTGTCGCCCATGAAGATCGAGGCCGGGAACGAGTTGAACCAGAGGAAGCCGATCGACGCCCCGACCAGGCACGCCGAGAGCAGCGCCAGCCCCTCCTCGCCGCTCGTCACCGAGATCGCCATGTAGGCGAGGAGGACGATCGCGCACGAGCCGGCGGCGAGGCCGTCGAGGCCGTCGGTCAGGTTGACGCCATTCGAGGCGCCGGCGATGACGAGGAAGATCAGGAGGACATAGAGCACCGGCCCGAGGTAGACGTGGGCGGCGAAGACGCGGACGTCGAGCGAGGGGTCGAGGCCGACCCGCTTCGTCGCCACCCACCACAGGGCGACCGCGAGGCCGATCTGGCCGAGCAGCTTCCACCGCGCCGCGAGCCCGAGCGAGCGGCGCTTGGTGACCTTGATCAGGTCGTCGATGAACCCGAGCGCCGCGCAGCCGACGGCGACCCCGAACACGGCCAGGCTCTCGGTGTCGCGCGGGGAGAGCACCAGGTAGGGGACGGCGATCGCGACGAACAGGAGCAGCCCGCCCATCGTCGGCGTCCCCGCCTTCGCCAGGTGCTCCTGCGGGCCCTCCTCGCGAATCTGCTGGCCGAACTCCTTCAGCCGCAGGTACTCGATGAAGCGCGGGCCGAGGAAGACCGTGATCAGCAGCGCCGACATCCCGCCGATCAGGATCTGCGCCCGGTCGACGGTGCTCGCCGCGAGCGCGAAGAGGTAGTGGCTGGAGCCGATCATCGGGCGCCGGCCGCGCCGCGCCGGGCGACGAGCTCGTCGGCGACGAGCTCGAGGCCGATGGCGCGCGAGCCCTTGACGAGCACCACGTCGCCGGGCTCGACCAGCCGATCGACGGCCGACACCGCGGCCCGGGCGTCGGGGGCCCAGGAATCGGGCGCGTATTCGCGGGCGAGCTCCCCGACCCCGACGATCGGCCCGACCCCGAGGCCGCGCGCATACGCCCCGACCTCGCGGTGGTATCCGGCGGCGTCGGCGCCGAGCTCGCGCATCTCGCCGAGCACGGCCAGATGGCGCCCGGCGGTCCGCAGCGAGGCGAGGTGTTCGAGCGCGGCCCGCATCGAGACCGGGTTGGCGTTGTAGCTGTCGTTCACCAGGACGACCCCGGCGGCGAGGTCGACGAGCTCCCCCCGGAGGCGCGAGAAGGTTATCCGCGATGCCAGCGGAGCCATCTCGGCGGGGCGGGCGCCGAGCGCGATCCCGATCGCCACCGCGCACAGCGCGTTGGTCAGGTTGTGGGCCTCGCCGAACGGGAACTCGAACACCGCCGCGCCCTCGGGCGTGGCGATCGTCGCCCGCAGCGAGCGCCCGTCGCCGCTCGCCTCGGTGGCGAACACCTCCCCCCCGGGGCCGAAGGTGATCGTCTCCAGCCGCTCGTCAAGGTGCGGCGCGAGCGCGTCGGCGTCGGCGGGGACGACCGCAATCCCATCGGGCCCGATGCCCGCCAGGAGCTCCGCCTTCGTCTCGGCGATCGCCTCCAGGGTCCCGAGCCGCTCGAGATGGACCGGACCGACGTTGGTGATCGCCCCCACCCCCGGCTCGGCGACCCGGCAGAGCTCGGCGATCTCGCCCCTCGCACGCATCGCCATCTCGAGCACCAGCAGCTCGGACTCGGGCGGGGCGGCGAGGATCGCGAGCGGCACGCCGATCTGGGTGTTGAAGTTCTCGGGGCTGGCGTGGACGCGCCCCGGAAGGATCGCCCGGCAGATGTCCTTGACCGACGTCTTCCCCGTCGAGCCGGTGATCCCGGCCACCGGGCAGCCGAGCTCGCGGCGCCAGGCGGTGGCCAGGCCCTGGAGCGCGGCGAGCGGGTCGCGGGCGGCGAAGATCCAGCCCGACGAGACCGATTCGTCGGCGAGCTGCCGGGCCCGTTCGGGCTCGACGACCACCCCCCATGCGCCGGCGGCGAGCGCCGCCTCGGCAAACTCGCCGCCGTCGACGTGCTCGCCCGGCAACCCGAAGAAGAGGTCGCCCGGACCCGCCACGCGGGAGTCGATCGTCGCCCCCACCGGACGGTCGCGGGCGCCCTCGCGGAGTGCCTCGGCGCCGGTGGCGGCGCCGATCCGCTCCGCCGCAATCTCCATCACGCGGCGCTCCGGGAGCTCCGGAGCTCCTCGGCCGCGACCTTGCGATCGTCGAATGGGATCTTGCGGCCTTCGGCGAACTCCTGGCCCTGCTCGTGCCCCTTGCCGGCGATGACGACGGAGTCGCCCGGGCCCGCTGCCTCGAGCGCGAGACGGACCGCCGCCCGGCGATCGGGCTCGACCTCTACCTCGGCTCGCTGGTCGGCGGCGACGATGCCGGCGACGATCTCGGCGATGATCGCCTCCGGGTCCTCGGAGCGGGGGTTGTCGGAGGTGATCACGGCGAGGTCGGCGAGGCCGGCGCCGATCTCCCCCATCAGCGGCCGCTTCGCGCGGTCGCGGTCGCCACCGCACCCGAAGACGACGATCAGCCGTCCCGCGGACAGGCGGCGGGCCGCCTCGAGGACGTTGCGAAGCGAGTCCGGGGTATGCGCGTAGTCGACGAAGACGGCGAACGGCTGGCCGGCGATGACCGGCTCGAGCCGGCCCGGCACCGCGGGGGCGGCGGCGAGCGCCTCGGCCGCCGCCCGGAGCCCGACGCCGCAGGCGCGGAC
>JBKPNB010000141.1:0-8683 GCA_046732395.1 Actinomycetota bacterium
AGCACGCGGCGGCGGCCGAGGAGC
The DNA here is from genome assembly GCA_046732395.1 of Actinomycetota bacterium. Classification (GTDB taxonomy): domain Bacteria; phylum Actinomycetota; class Thermoleophilia; order Solirubrobacterales; family 70-9; genus JAWVFM01. The sequence continues at coordinate 25 of JBKPNB010000141.1, forward strand.
ACTCGCGCGCCGCAGGCGAGCACGACGAGCGCGCCGAGGAGATCGAGCGCCGCGTCCGCACCGCTGGCCGTGCCGCCGGCCGCCACGACGAGGAGGCGGCGCGCCGCGAGGAGCGGCTCGGCTGAGCCGCCACCCGGCGGCCGGGCCCCTCGCTAGTAGTTGCCGCTGATCCGGTCCCAGGCGCGGCGGAGCTTGTCGCCGAGATCCTCGGGGGTGGTCTCCTCGGGCCCGGCGCTCATCTCGGCGGGGTTCGCGCTCGGCTCGGGCAGTCCCGCCGCCGCCTCCGCGTCGAGGGCGAGGACGACGCCGCGCTCGTAGACCTCGTCGATCTGCGCGGCATCGACGAATCGATGGTCGCGGCCGAGCCCGGCGGGATCGATGACGATGCCGTCGAAGACGTCGAGCTCGGGGTCGGCGAGGACGTGCTCGACCTTGCCGAGCTCCTCGCCGCTGCTGGCGTAGACCGGCGTTCCCTCGGCGAGGACGAGGTAGGAGCTCGGGGCGCCCAGATCGGCCATTCGCGCTAGCCGCCGGCCCCCGGCTCGCCGAGCTCGAGCTCGTACTCGATGAACTCCTCGCCGCTCGCCCCGGTCCGCTCGTAGACGGCGCGGGCCCGGTGGTTGTCGGGGCGCGTCAGCCACAGGATCGCCGGGGCGCCACGCTCGCGCGCCCGCTCGCCGCAGGCGGCGATCAGCTCGTCGGCGAGCCCGGAGCCGCGCGCCGCGGGGTCGACGAAGAGGTCCTCGAGGTAGCCGACCCGGGCTCCTCGGAGGCTCGACCACTTCCAGCTCATGGCGGCGAACCCGACCACCTTGCCGTCGCCGTCGCAGCCGGCGAGCAGCACCCCCTCGCGCTCGGGGTTGGCGATCAGCGCCCGGCACATCCGGACTAGTCCGTCGTCGTCGGGGTCCGACTCGTAGAAGTCCGCGTAGGCGCGGACCAGCGGCAGCAACGCCGGCACGTCGTCGTCGACCGCCGGCCGTACGCTGACCTCTGTCCCACGGGCTGCCATCGCGGCGGACGATAACGCCAGCGTGCGAGCACGGCGAGGCTAAATTCGTTCGTGTGGGTCGAAAGGTCTGGGTGCTCGATACGGAGACGAAGGGGACCGGCGCGGAGATGGTTCCCCTCGAGAAGGTCCACACGCGATCCCCGCGACGGCGAGCGCGCCCGGTCCGCGCGCCGGACCCGAAGCCGCGCCCGGCAAGCGAACCCGCCCCCAGCGGGCCGCGGCGGTTCAGGGTCGTCGACGTGATGAGCGGGCGGGTGCTCGCCGAGGACGCCGACCTCCGCGGCACCGTCGACCTGCTGAAGGGACTCCGCAGCGTGGTGGACGTTCGGATCTACCTCTGGGACGCCGAGGCGGACGACTGGCGTCCGTTGACCCTCGGCGAGCAGAAGTCGCTGTGGAAGCTCCGCCGGTCAGGCGACGAGGAGTCGGATTCGCCCGCCCCCGCGCGCCGCGCGAGTTCTTCGTTTCGTTAGATCTCGCTCCTAGCGTCGATCTCGTCAACGACGAGCGGAGGTTCGATGCCGGGCGCTGCCTGGAAGAATTGGCCGATGGCCGCTGAGGATCGCTCCGGCGCCTCGGTCCTGGTCGTCGACGACGAGCCGACCATCGGCGAGGTCGTCTCCCGATACCTGCGCCGCGCCGGCTACGAGACCCGCGTCGCCCGCGACGGGCGCGAGGCGCTCGCGCTCGCCGCGGCAAAGCGGCCCGATCTCGTCCTCCTCGACATCATGCTGCCGGGCGCCGACGGCCTCGAGGTGATGCGGCGCCTGCGCGGCTCCGATCACGACCGCGTGGCGGTGATCATGCTGACGGCGAAGGGCGAGGAGTCCGATCGGGTGCTCGGGCTGCGCCTCGGGGCGGACGACTACGTCGTCAAGCCATTCTCGCCGGCCGAGCTCCTCGCCCGGGTCGACGCGGTCCTCCGCCGCCTCGAGCCGACCGTCGAGCGCGACGAGCCGCTGCGCTTCGACGACCTCGAGATCGACCCGGCCGCGCGTACGACCCGCATCAGCGGCGCCGAGGCGCAGCTCACCCAGCGCGAGTTCGACCTGCTGCTGTTCCTCGCCCGCCACCCGGGCCAGGTCTTCACCCGCGATCAGCTCATGGACTGCGTCTGGCGCTATCCCTTCTACACCGACTCCTCGACGGTCACGGTCCACGTCCGCCGGCTGCGGGCGAAGGTCGAGGCCGACCCCGCCGATCCGCAGCGGATCCAGACCGTGTGGGGCGTCGGCTACCGGTTTCGGCCGTGAGGGTCTCGCTGGCGGTGCTCGTCGGCGGCGCGGTCGTGGCCGGCGGCGCGATCGCCGCCGCCTACGGTGTGCGCGCGGGGATCGAGACCGGGCTCCTGCTGCTCGTCCTCGGCGCCGGCTGGCTGGCCGCCGCGCACTGGCTCGGCCGCAACCGCCGCCGCCTCGGCTCGCTCCGCCGTCAGTTCGGGCTCGGTGTCACGGTCGCCGTCAGCATGGTGATCGTCGCGGCCGTCGCCTTAGCGCTCCTGATGTTCGTGTCCGCCGAGGACGCGGCGCTGATCATCGTCAGCATCGCCTTCGCCGGGCTGGTCGCGATCCGCGCCGCCCAGCTCCTCGCGGGCGGCGTCCTCGGTGACGTCGAGGAGATCCGCGACGGCCTCGTCGCGTTCGCGGGCGGCGAGCGGGCGGTGCGGATCGAGACCGGTGGGAACGACGAGCTCGCCGAGCTGGCAGCGCAGACGAACTCGGCGCTGGCCCGGCTCGCCGCCACCGAGCGGGCAAGGCGCAACCTCGTCGCGGCGGTCTCCCACGACCTCCGAACGCCCCTGACCTCGCTCCGGCTGCTGGCCGAGGCCGTCGACGACGGGCTCGTCGACGACGCCACGCGCGCGCGCTACCTGGCGTCGATGTCGACTCACATCGAGGCGCTCGGGATGCTGATCGACGACCTCTTCGAGCTCTCCCGGCTGGAGGCCGGGGAGATCGAGTGGTCGATGGAGCGGATCCGGCTCGACGAGCTGGTGCGCCAGACCGTCGCCGCGATGCGGGTCCAGGCCGATGCGGCCGGGATCCGCGTCGTCGCCGAGGTGCCGCCCGGCCTCGGCGCGGCGCGCGCCAATCCCGAACGCCTCCAGCGCGTGCTCTTCAACCTGATCCAGAACGCGATCCGCCACACGCCGGCCGACGGCAGCGTCACCGTTCGTGCCGAGCCCGCACAGGCCGAGATCGAGATCGAGGTCGCCGACACGGGAGCCGGGCTCGCCGCCGGCGAGCGCGAGCGGATCTTCGAGCCCTTCTACCGCGGCGACGATCGCGCCCGCCCCGGCGACGGGGCCGGACTCGGACTGTCGATCTCGCGGGCGATCGTCGAGGCGCACGGCGGGCGGATCTGGGTCGCGGGCAACGGCGGCGGCACGCGGGTGTGCTTCACGCTGCCGCGCGCCGCGTAGCCGGGAACGAGGCCGGCTGCCGGCGCCGCGGCGGCTGTCCCGTTTCGCATTCTGTAAGCGCCTCGCAAGGGTTTCGCAACCTTCTCTTCGTACGTTGACTGCGATCTGTCCAGTCAACGACCGAGGAGGTCAAGACGATGACTCGGAAGGCTCGCGCCGCCATCTGTATGGGGGTGGCGCTCGGGATCCTCGCGGTGGGCGCCGGACCGGCTGCGGCCGCGGGGCGCAAGGTCGTCTACACGTCGACGAACGCCGCCGCCGGCAACGCCGTCCTCGCGTTCGCGCGCGCCGGCGATGGCTCGCTGAGGCCGGCCGGCTCGTTCGCGACCGGGGCGAACGGGACCGGCGGCGGGCTCGGCAACCAGGGCGCGATCGCGTCCAGCCGAGGCGGGCGGTTCCTGTATGTGGTGAACGCGGGCAGCGACAGCATCTCCACGTTCGCCGTCCATCCCCGGCGCCTCGTATTGGTCGGCACCATCGCCTCGGGTGGAGAGGGGCCGATCAGCCTGACGGCCCATCGCAACCTGCTCTACGTCCTCAACGCCGGCAGCGGGACGATCGCAGGCTTCAGCGGCGCCCAGCATGGGAGCCTCTCACCGCTGTCGCGCTCGGAGCGCCCGATTGCGGGCTCCGGCCCCGCCGAGGTTCTGTTCTCCCCCGACGGCGGCGTGCTGGTGGTGACGGACAAGGACTCGAACACGATCGACACCTTCGCGATCGGCCGCAGCGGCCGGCCGGGCCCGGCCCAATCGCATCCCTCGGTCGGCGAGGAGCCGTTCGGCTTCGACTTCGACAAGCGCGGACACCTGATCGTCTCCGAGGCGTTCGGAGGCGCGGCCGGTGCCAGCGCCGTGTCGTCTTACTCGGTGGCGCCGAGCGGCGCGCTCGGGGTGATCAGTCCCTCGGTCGCGGACAACCAGACGGCGGCATGCTGGATCGCGATCTCGCCGAACGGGCGCTTCGCCTACACCACCAACACCGGCAGCGGCTCGATCTCGAGCTACTCGCTCGGACACGACGGATCGCTCCAGCTGCTCGACCAGGTCGCGGCGGATACCGGAGCCGCCAGCGCGCCAACCGACCTCGACGCGTCGCGCAGCGGCCGCTTGCTGTTGGCGCTCCTGCCCGGCACCGACTCGGTGGCCTCGTACCGCGTCGGCGGCGGCGGAAGCCTGCGGCTGGTCGACCAGGTCGGCGGCGTCCCGGGTAGCGCCACCGGGCTCGTTGCTCGCTAGTCGGGGACCCGTCGTGGGGCGGCCCGCCCGGGTAGGGTGGGCCGCCCGCGGCGCGTAACGTGCGTCCGGCCCGCCGGCACGAACCGACATGGACGAACGAACGAACAAGATCGCCGGGCTCCTCCACGAGGCCGGCGAGACCCATCACATCGTCTTCCGGATTACCGACGGCGCCGACGACGATTGGGCGAGCTGGTACTCCGACTGGCTCGTGAACCACTCCGAGCTGCCCGACCTGCTCGGGCGGGCGCCCGTCCGCAGCCACCTCACCCACGAGCTCGTCAGCCTCGACCGCGAATACGGCGAGGCGGGCCCCGACGAGCGCTGGGAGGACTGGTACGCGGCCCGGCTCGTCGAGCGCCTCGGCGCCTGACTGCCGGTCAGATCCGCTCGAGGAACTCGACCACCCGGTCGAACATCAGCGTCGCCGAGTCGCGGTCGAACTCGGGGCCGTCGGTGTCCGCGAACAGGTGCGCGCCCCCTGGGTAGGTGAACTCCTCGAACTCGGCACCCGCGGCCTCGACGTCGGCCCGAAGGCCCTCCACCTCGGCGGCCTCGACCCACGGATCGTCGACCGCGTGGTGGACCTGGACGGGCACCCCGGCGGGCCAGGCGTCCCCTTCCATCTCGGCGACCGGGGCGGCTCCGTGCATCAAGACGGCCGCGACGGCGCCGGGCCGCGTCGCGGCCAGGTACTCGGCCGCCGACGCCCCCATCGAGAAGCCCATGTAGACGAGCTCGGGCGGAAGGGCGGCGACCGCGGCATTTGCCCGCGCGATCAGGCCCGGGACGCCGATCTCATCGCGCTTTCGCATCCCCGCGTCGAGCTCGTCGAAGACCTCGCCGTCGAACGAGTCCGGGGCCTCGACCGTGTGCCCGGCGGCGCGCAGCCGGTCCGCCCACTCGAGCACGGCCGGGCGGAGCCCGAGCGCGGAGTGGAAGAGGGCGATCCGTCGCGGCCCCGGCACCGGCGGCACGCTAGCGGAGGGACCGGGCGCGGGCCGTGTCACCCTGGGTCGGTGGAGATCCGGGAGGCCACCGAGGACGACCTCCCCGCGGTTGTCGACCTCGTCGAGCGCGCGTACGAACCGTGGATCGAGCGGATCGGCCGCCGCCCGGCGCCGATGGACAGCGACTACCCGGCGCTGATCGCCGCCGGCCAGGTCCAACTCCTCGACGACGGTGGGCGGACGGTGGGGCTCGTGATCGTCAGGGACCTCGGCGATCACCTGGTCGTCGACAACGTCGCGGTCGACCCCGACCACCAGGGTCGCGGGCACGGCCGGGTCCTGCTGGCCTTCGCCGAGCGCCGCGCCGCCGAGCTCGGCCTCCGCGAGCTCCGCCTCTACACCAACGCCCTGATGACCGAGAACATCGCGCTCTACCGCCGGCTCGGCTGGCGCGACTACGACCGCCATTCGGAGCGCGGGTTCATGCGCGTCTACTTCCGCAAGCGCCTGCCGAGCGCTTAACATCGCTTCAGGCGGCGGCGCGATCGTTCGCGGCGTGGAGTCGAGGCCGGCCGAGAGCGACGGCGCGGAGACCAGCGGCCTCGCGATCGCCTCGCTCGTGCTCGGGATCTTCTGGGTCTTCGGGCTCTCGTCGATCGCCGCGATCGTCCTCGGCGTGCGGGCGAAGCGCGAGATCGACGCCTCGGGCGGCGCCCTCGGCGGCCGCGTGCTGGCGGTGGCGGGGATCGCGATCGGGATCGCCGGCATCGCGAGCTCGGGCCTGCTGGTCGCGTTCGTGATCGCCTCCGCGCAGCGGTGAGACCCAGGCAGCGGACGGCGCTCAACCGTCGACGGCGAACGACTCGAGCGCGCCGAGGAGCCGACGGGTCCGCCGCGAGACGTTCGGCAGGCGGACGAGGCGGTGGGTGAGCGGGTCGCCGCGCTCGCGCCGCGCGATCTGCTCGGCGGCGATCGGCCGCCAGCGGTCGTCGATCAGCTCGTCGTGCGGTCGGTCGCGAACCTCCTCGATCGGCAGCTCCAGGTGCTCGGCCCACAGCGCCTCGCGGGTCCGGCGGGCGAGCGCCGCGTCGTCGGTGACGACGTTCGCCTCGGAGTCGTTGAACAGCGACCGCTCGTTCAGATTCGCCGACCCGAGCGTCAGCCAGCGGTCGTCGACGATCCCCACCTTGGCGTGGACGTAGACCGGCTCAGGCCGCTCTGACGGGTGGCGCGCGTAGACCGTGCACGCCAGAAAGCGCCCGGCACCGTCGTCGACGGTCGCGAGCTCGGCCGCCATCCCCCGGGTGACGTCGGCGCCGTTGTTGGGATGGACCGGAAGCAGCGCCAGGATCCGGAAGTCGTCGGACGGCGGACGGCGGAGCTTCTCGGAGAGCACGCCGACGACCTCCGGCGACCACAGGAACTGGTTCTCGAGGTAGACGAGGTGCTCGGCGGCGGCCAGCGCCCGCAGGTAGGCCTCGAGGATCCGGTACTCGCCGCGCGGCAGCCACTCGTAGATCCCCTGCGGAACCGTGCGGACGAACTGGACCGTCGCGTCGCCGGCGGGATCCGCGGTCGGCGGCTCGGGCAGGGCCTCGCCGGTCACCTCGCGCCAGCGGAACGCGAAGTGATCGGCGACGTCCGCGACCACCGGCCCCCGCAGCCGCGAGGAGACGTCGTGCCAGCCGAGCTCCCCGCGGGGTGGGTGGTGGATGTGGTCGAAGCGGTCGCCGGAGAGCTCGGTGAGGTCAATGCCGCCCACGAACGCCACCTCGTCGTCGACGACGACGATCTTCTCGTGGTGGCAATGGAGCGGGTGCTCGCGCTCGTCGAGCTGACAGTCGATCCGGGTTCCGTCGCGGAGCCGGCGCTGGACCTCCCGCACGCGCTTTCGCCGCGGGTTGAAGACCGGCAGCGGGGCGCCCGCCCAGAGCAGGACCCTGACCGGGACCCGCTCCGCGGTCGCCGCGAGGAGCGCGCGAAGCGGCCGTGCCCCCTCCCCCCGCTCGAGCTCGAAGTCGGGGGTGACGTGCCAGCCGGCGATGTGGACGTGTGAGCGCGCGGAGCGGATCGCCTCGGCGATCGCCGGCAGCGCGTTCGCGCCGTCGATCAGGACCTCGAGCGCGCAGTCGCGCCGGGGCGGTGGCTCGCCCGCGCAGAAGGGGCCGTTGCGCGACGGCTCGAGCGCCTGCTCCCAGCCGGCGCGACGCAGCCGGCGACGATGGTGGCGGCGGACGGCGCGCTCGATCCCCGCGCCGATCGTCCGGTCGATGCGATCGATCACCATGGCCCCCCACTACCCGCCCCCCATCCCTCACCAGCCGGTAACGTCGCGGCCCATGGAAGTCGTCATCGCCGGCGGGCACGGCAAGATCGCCCTCCGCGCCCTGCGGCTGCTCGCCGAGCGCGGCGACCGGGGCCGCGGGTTGATCCGCAATCCGGATCACGCCGCCGACCTCGGCGCCGCCGGCGCCGAGCCGGTCGTCTGCGACCTCGAGGCGGTCGAGGCGGCGGAGCTGGCCTCGGAGCTCGGCGGCGCCGACGCGGTGATCTTCTCCGCCGGCGCGGGTGCGGGGAGCGGCCCGGCCCGAAAGCGGACCGTCGACTACGGCGGAGCGGTGAAGCTGATCGAGGCGGCGCGGATCGCGGGGATATCCCGCTACCTGATCGTCTCGGCGATCGGCGCCAACCATCCCCACCGCTGGTCGGAGTCGATGCGGCCCTACTACCAGGCGAAGGCGGAGGCCGACGCCCAGCTCGAGGCGAGCGGGCTCGACTACACGATCGTCCGCCCCGGACGGTTGACGGACGATCCGGGCACCGGCCTCATCGACGCCGCTCGCTCACTCGAGCGCTCCGGGGAGGTCGCCCGGGAGGACGTCGCGGCGACGCTCCTCGCCTGCCTCGACGAGCCGGCGACGGTCGGCGCCTCGTTCGACCTCCTCGCCGGCGAGACTCCGATCGCCGAGGCGCTGCGGGAACTGTGAGGTCGCCGGCCGCCCGGAGCCGCTGGGCGCGAAGCCGCAGCGGCGCCCGGCGC
>JBKPNB010000142.1:0-5092 GCA_046732395.1 Actinomycetota bacterium
GAGGGGCCCGGTCCGCTGCGTGATGTACCCGACGCGGAGTCGATCGCCGATTGCGCTCCCGCCGAGCTGGCGGCGATGGACCTCGCCCCCGCCCGATCGCTGGCGCTGATCAAATGCGCGCGTGAGGTCGCCGCCGGCCGGGTCGACCCCGCCGACTCCGACGGCGATCCCCGCCTCCGCCGGATCCGCGGGATCGGTCCGTGGACGATGCAGTGTCTCGGCCTCCACGGGCGCGGCGAGCCCGACTCGCTGCCGGCCGGCGATCTCGGCTACATCAAGGTGGTCGGCCGACTCGCCGGGCTCGGCCGCCGCGCCACGGTCGAGGAGGTCGAGGAGTTCTTCGCCCCCTACGCGCCGTTCCGCGGCCTCGCCGGCACCTTCGTCCTCGCCCACTACCACGGCGCGGTGCGGATGGGCCCACCGCTTCGGCTCGCCGCGTGACGGTTCGCGAGGCCGCACGCGACGACGCCGCCGCGATCGCCCGCCTGCTCACGGAGCTCGGCTATCCGCATTCGGCCGACGAGGCGCGCTCGCGCCTCGAGCCGTGGATCGGCGGTGAGCGCCGGCTCCTGCTGGTCGCCACCGAGGGCGACGCCCCGATCGGCCTCGTCGCGGTCGCCGCCGTGCCCTACCTCGAGCGGGCCGGGAGCTGGGCCAGGGTCGTCGCGCTGGCGGTCGCCGCCAGCCATCGCCGGCGGGGGGTCGGGCGGGAGCTCGTCGCCGCCGCCGAGGAGGCAGCGGTTCGCTGGGGCTGCGTGACGGTCGAGGCGACGAGCGCCCGGCGGCGGCTCGAGTCGCACCCGTTCTACCTCGGCCTCGGCTACGAGGACCGCTGCCGGCGCTCGGCGCTCTACCGGCGCGAGCTCAGCGCTAGGGAACCTGATTAGGCAGGAGGTCGTTGGTGAGGACGTCGCCGGTCGCTGGCACCGTCCTGATCAACCCGTTGTCGGCGAGGAACTGGGCGAAGCGCCGCCACTCGGAGGGCACCATGAACCCGTACGGGTGGCCGCTGCCGCGCTGTTCGAGGAACGGAACGGTGCGCTGGACCTCGGCCTGGGTCTGCTTCGGCTCGAGCCCCTGGCCGGCCTTGAGGATCACCGCCGCCGCCTCGTTTGGGTCGGAGGCGGCGGCCCGGGTGCCGCGCTCGAGCGCGGAGGTGAAGAGCTGGATCATGCGCGGGTCGTTCGCCACCTCGTCGTCGCTGGCGACGAGTACGAGCTCGTCGTAGGTCGGGACCCCGAGCCGGTCCACGGGCACCACCCGCGGGTGAAGCCCGCGGAGGCGGAGGTCGACTCCCTCGACGTTGAGGAAGCCGCCGAGCATCGCGTCGGCGCGCCCGGAGATGACGGCCGGCAGCAGCCCCTGCTGGACGTCGACGACGTTGACGTCGCCCTCGGCGAGACCGGCCTTGGCGAGGATCGCCTTCAGGAACGCCTGCTGGTACGGGATGCCGGCGGTGGCGATCGTCTTGCCGCGGAGGTCGGCCGGAGTTCGGATGTTCGCCTTGCCCGGCGAGATCAGCGAGGTCAACGGCTGGGGGACGATCGCCCCCACCGCCTTCACCGGCAGACCCTGGTCGCGCGCCAGCATCACCTCCGGCTCGTAGGAGATCGCGAGGTTGGCGCGGCCCTCGGCGACCTCCTTGATCGGCGCCGAGGGGTCGGAGGGGACCTGCGGCGAGACGTCGAGGCCGGCGGCGCGGAAGAAGCCGCGGTCAATCGCCTCGTAGATCCCGGCGTGATCGGGGTTGACGTACCAGTCGAGGGCGAGGGTCACCGGCTGCGGCCCCCTTGCCTTCTCGCCCTCGGACTTCTCGCCGCAGCCGGCGGCGAGCGTTGCGGCGGCGAGCGTTGCGGCGAGGAGCAGCGGTGCGAGCCGCCGCCTGATCGACGCGATCACGCGACGACCCTCGGCCGGCCGCCCTCGCCCCACCAGGCGAGCCGCCGCTCGGCGAGGCCGAGGAGGGCGAAGAGGGCGATCGCCATCGCCGACAGCACGACCACCGCGGCGAAGACCCGCGCGGTGTCGAGAACCCCGTTCGAGACCAGGATCAGGTGGCCGAGCCCGGCGTCCGACCCCGACCACTCGCCGAACACGGCCCCGATCACCGCGACGGCGACCGCGATCTTGGCGCCGCTCAGGAAATACGGCAGCGCCGCGGGGACCTCGGCCCGCGACAGCGTTTGGATGCGGCTGGCGTCGAGGGTGCGCATCAGCTTCGTCAGCTCGGGGTCGACCGAGCGGAGGCCGTCGAAGGTGTTGACCGTGACCGGGAAGAAGCAGACCAGCGCGATGATCGCCAGCTTCGGCCCGATCCCGAAGCCGAACCAGACGACCAGGATCGGGGCGATGGCCACGATCGGGATCGTCTGCGAGGCAACCAGCAGCGGGTAGAGCGCCCGCCGGAGGGTCGCCGAGAGGTGGATGAGGAGGGCGAGCGCGAAACCGATCGCGATCGCGATCGCGAGCCCGCCGAGGACCTCGCGCAGCGTCACCCAGGCGTTGCTCGCGAGCAGCGATCGGTCCGACCACAGCGAGGAGGCGATGTCGCTCGGGGCGGGGACCAAATAGGACTTGAGCGAGAGCGCGTCGGCGAGGATTCCCCAGCGGGCGGCGATCTCCCAGGCGCCGAGCAGGCCGACGAGGAGCAGGGTGGGGGCGAGCCAGCGCCTCATGCGCTGCCTCCGGCGAGCGCCGCCAGCGCCCGCTCACGGGCCTCGACGAAGGCCAGCGAGGTGACGGCGTCGCGCCGCGGGGCGAGGCGGGGCGCCGGACCGCTGAGCTCGGCGACGACGCGGGCCGGTCGCCGGGAGAGGACGAGCACCCGATCGGAGAGGTAGAGCGCTTCCTCGACGTCGTGGGTGACGAGCACCGCGGTCCGCCCGCCGTCGGCGAGCGCCGTCGCCAACCACTCCTGCATCTCGGCGCGGGTGATGGCGTCGAGGCCGGCGAACGGCTCGTCGAGCAGCAGCACCGGCTTGCCGGCGAGCAGCGTCCGCAGGAACGCGACCCGCTGGCGCATACCGCCCGACAGCTCGCCGGGGCGCGCGTCCTCGAAGCCGCCGAGCCCGAATCGCTCGAACAGCGGCGCCGCGGCACGCCTGGCCGCCCGCCGCCCGAGGCCCCGGTTGCGGAGCGCGAGCGCGGCGTTGTCGATCGCCCGCAGCCAGGGGAGCAGGAGGTCGCGCTGGGGCATGTAGGCGCAGCGCGCGAGGCGCCGGTTCGCCTCGCCCTCTCCCTCGACCAGGATCTCGCCGCCGGTCGGGTCGCGGAGCCCGGCGATCAACTCGAGCAGCGTCGACTTGCCGCAGCCGGATGGACCGACTACGCCGATCACCTCGCCCGCAGAGGCGGCGAGGTCGATGCGGTCGATCACCTCGAGGGCGGCGAAGGCGTGGCGCAGGCGGGCGGCGCGGACGACCGCGGCGCCGTCGCGCCGATCGCTCGTGGTGAGGTCGGCCCGGGCCGGGGCCGAAACCGAACGAGGCTCCGCTACGGGAGCCTCTTGTGTGCTGTGCATGCTCCCTCCGCGCGCATTACCGCGACAGGTTCTGAGGGTCAGCGCCGGGCGGTCGACCCGAGGGCGCTATCTCAGCCCGCTTGCCCGCGAGCACCCCTGTGGTCAGGCCCAAGTCTAGTGATCGACGATCCCCGGCAGGCAGTCGAGGTTGCGCCCGAGCTCGGCGACCGACTCGAACACCGCCGCGGCGCCGGCATCGCGGAGCTCGGCCTCCCCGAAGCCGCCGGTGAGGACCGCCACCGACGGCAGCCCGGCGCGGCCGGCGGCCTCGACGTCCCAGGTTGTGTCGCCGATCATCAGGCCGTCGCCGGTGCCGGCCTTATCCAGGGCTGCGTGGACGAGGTCGGGCTCGGGCTTGGTTGCCTCGACGTCGGCCGAGGTGGTCCAGGCGTCGGCGATCTCCCGCGCGTCGAGCAGGTCGAGGTAGTGGTCGACCTCGCCCTCCTTCGCCGAGCTCGCGAGGACCACCGAGTCGAATCGCTCGCCGAGCGCGACGATCAGCTCGCGCGCGCCCTCGAGCGGGACGATCTCGTCGATCAGCCCCCGGTAGATCTCGTCCTCGGCGTCGCGGACCGCGTCCCCGCAGCGCTCCTCGGCCTCCTCGCCGGCGACGGCCGCCACGAGTTGGTCGCCTCCCATCCCGATGTGGCGGTGGATGCGCCAGGCGGGAACGAAGTAGCGGTGGCGATGGAGCGCTCGCTGCCAGGCGACGGCGTGCTGGTAGTTGGTGTCGACGAGCGTCCCGTCGACGTCGACGATGGCCGCGCGGGGCATCCCGGAGGCCTACCCGCGCGCCGGGTGCCACGAACGGCGTCGCTACTCGGCGAGCTGGGTCCCGCCCGCGACCACGTTCACGAACCCCTCCAGGTGGCGCGTCGTCCAGCACTCGAACGCAGCCGTGGTGTGTGGCTCGTAGGCGGCCATCACCGAATCCCCGTAGTTCCAGTAGAGCCGCGGCTCGGGGTTGAGCCAGAAGGTCCGTCCGGCCCGGTCGGCGATCCGCCCGAAGGCGGCGGCGTGCGGCTCGCGGCCGTTGGTGCGGGCGTCGCCGAGCACGATCAGGGTCGAGCGCGGGTCGAGGTCGTCGCCGATCAGCTCCGCGAGCTCGAGCCAGACGCGTCCGTAGTCGGTGTACCCGGAGACGTCGGCGACGCCGCCCTCGCGGCTGATCCGCTCGGAGATCGCGGGGAAGTCGCGCTCACGCTCGAACACCTCGGTCACCTCCGAGATCCGCTCGATGAAGACGAAGCTCCGCAGCTTGCGGAACGAGTCGTGGAGGGCGTGAAGCACGGAGAGGAAGAAGACGCTCGCCGAGGTGACCGAGGTCGAGACGTCGCAGAGCACGTAGATCTCGGGGCGGCGGGGGCGCCGCGGGCGGTAGCGGAGACGGAGCGGAACACCGCCGGTCTCGAGCGAGGCGCGCATCGTCCGCCGGAAGTCGACGACGGCGCCACGCCGGCGGCCGCGCTGCTCGTGCCCGAGCGTCGCCAGGCGGCGCTTGAGCTGGGCCACCGCCCGGTGGACGGCCGCCAGGTCCTGCGCCGGGCTGGTCGGGAGCGCCCGGTCGAGGTC
>JBKPNB010000143.1:0-11587 GCA_046732395.1 Actinomycetota bacterium
GATCGGCACCGGCGCTCCGCCGGAGGCGGCGACGGTGGTGGCGATCGTCAGCTCGCCGCCGGCGAGGCTCGCCTCGATCGCGAGCCCGTGCGGGAACGGGAACGCCGCGACCAGCGCGGGGTCGGCGCCGAAGTCGAACGCGGCGGCGAGGACGCCGCCGTCGGCGCTCGCCTCGTGCCGCTCGACGCGCCAGCCGCCGGCGCCGGCGAGCAACCCGTGGATCGGCAGCCCGTTCGGGTCGGTGGAGATCGGCAGCGCCGGCGAGTCGAGGTCGACCTCGCGTCCGGCGACGGAGAACCGCCTCCGTGCGAGCCGATTGGCCCACGGGTGGAGCAGCGGGATGCCCATCGTCGAACGCTCCTCGACGTAGGTGCGCAGGCCGCCGCGCTGTCCGAGGAGCTCCTGCCCGTCGTGGCGAAGCGAGCACCCGACCATGCCGGCGGCTGGGACGAATGCGGCCTCGAGGCCGGCGGGGCTCGCCAGCGTCAGCGCCTCGTATCCCTCGACCTCGCGTTTTCCGATCATCCGTCTTCCGCGAGGCGTTCGGCGATGCGGTCGAAGAACGCGCCCCAGCCCTCTCTCGTGCGCTCGTACTGCTCGGGGCGCAGCCAGCCGCGCTGCTCGAAGAGCATCTCGGTCCGCCCGTCGCCGAGGTCGTTGAGGACCACCGTGACCAGCTCGAACTCCTCGCTCTCGGGTTGGTCGGAGACCGTGAACACGAGCCGCTCCGGCGCCGCGACCTCGCGGTAGGTGCCCCTCCAGTGGATCTCGCGGCGCCCCGGGTCCGCGAACATCGTCGCCCGCCAGGCGCCCCCGGCCCGGACGTCCATCGCGACGGTCGCGATCGGCACCTCTGACTGCGGCCCGCCGAACCAGTCGGCGAACGGCTCGGGCTCGGTCCACTCCCGCCAGACGCGTTCGCGCGGGGCATCGAAGACGCGGGTGATGCTGATCCCGTACTCGCCCGTGCTCACCCGCTCGCCTCGCTCAGCCATCCTCGCCCCCATTCTCGCTCGTCCGCAGCCGCCGGTCGAGGCGGTCGAACCCCTCGCCCCAGAAGCGGTGGTAGGAGGTGAGCCAGTCGACCGCCTCCTTGAGCGGTGCGCCGCGGAGCCGCGACGGACGGAGCTGCGCGGCTCGGGTCCGCTCGATCAGGCCAGCGCGCTCGAGCACCCCGAGATGCTTGGAGACCGCCTGAATGCTGATCGGAAACGGCGCGGCGAGCTCGTTGACGGTGGCCTCGCCCTCGGCGAGCCTCGCGAGGATCGCCCGGCGGGTGGGGTCGGCGAGCGCGGCGAAGGTGCTGCTGAGCTGGTCAGTGGCCACGAATTCACCTTCTCGGTTGATCAACTGATAGGTTGAAATCGTAGCCGCGCGACCGGCGGCCAGCGACGAAAGGAGGCCGAATGGGAACGGTGATCGTCACCGAGTTCGTATCGCTCGACGGCGTGATGGAGGATCCGGGCGGAGCCGAGGACTTCGAGCACGGGGGTTGGAGCTTCGAGTTCAACCGCGGTGAGGACGGGGACCGGTTCAAGCTCGAGGAGACGCTCGACTCCGAGGCGCTGCTGCTCGGGCGCGTCACCTACGAGGGCTTTGCCGACGCCTGGCCCTCGCGCGAGGGCGAGTTCGCCGACAAGTTCAACGCCATGCCGAAGTACGTCGTCTCCTCGACGCTCGAGGCGCCCGAGTGGAACAACTCGACGGTCCTGAGCGGCAACCTCGCCGACGAGGTTGAGAGGCTGAAGCGCGAGATCGATGGAAAGATCGTCGTCCACGGCAGCGCCCAGCTCGCGCAGTCCCTGCTCGACCGCGGCCTCGTCGACGAGCTGCGGCTGATGGTCTTCCCGGTCATCCTCGGCACGGGCAAGCGGCTGTTCGGCGCCACCGACGGGAAGAGGCCGCTGTCGCTGGTCGAGCAGCGCACGGTCGGCGAAGGCGTCGCGATCCTCGTCTATCGGCCGGCACGCAGCGGCGCCGACGGATAGCTTTGGCCGGGTGCCGGTCAAGCGTGGGATCTTCGTCGCTCCGTTCGACGAGCTGGTCGATCCGCGGACGCTCGCCGGCCTCGCGCGGGCGGCGGAGGGACACGGCTGGGACGGGTTCTTCCTCTGGGATCACGTCGCCTACCGACCGCCGGTGCGGGCCCTCGCCGATCCCTGGGTGGCGCTGGCGGCGATCGCGTCCGCCACCGAGCGGCTGCGCCTCGGACCGCTCGTAACCCCGCTCGCCCGGCGGCGCGTCGCCAAGCTCGCGCGCGAGACGGTCACCCTCGACCACCTGAGCGCCGGGCGCCTCACGCTCGGGGTCGGGCTCGGCAGCGAGAAGACCGGCGAGCTCGAGGAGCACTACGACGCGACCGACCCGCGCGAGCGAGCCCGGTTGCTCGACCGCGGCCTCGATCGACTGGCCGGCTACTGGGGTGGAGACTTCGAGCCGCTCCCGGTACAGCGCCCCCGGATCCCGGTCTGGGTCGCGGCCCGCTGGCCGCACCGGCGACCGCTGCGACGGGCGGCGCGCTGGGACGGGCTGTTCCCGATCGACCTTCCCGGCCCCGACGCGCTCGCCGGGCTCGCCGACGAGATTCGGGCCCTCGGCGCGGGCGGCGACGGCCGATTCGATCTCGTCGTCGACGACGAGACCGGGGCCGACCCGGAGGAATGGGCCGCGGCCGGGGCGAGCTGGGTCCTGACCGGCTTCGGCCTGCAGCCCCGCGAGGCCGACGTACGGGCCACAATCTCTGCCGGCCCTGGCTAGGACGATCACAACGCCGAAGGGAGGGGCATGGCCTGGATCCTGCTCATCAGCGCCGGTCTGTTCGAAACCGGGTTCGCCGTCGCGCTCGGGCAGAGCGACGGCTTCACGAAGCCGATCCCGACCGTGCTGTTCGCAGTCTGCGCGCTCGCGAGCTTCGGGCTCCTGAACCTGGCCCTACGCGACCTCCCGGTCGGCACCGCCTACGCCGTCTGGACCGGGATCGGCGCCGCGGGCACGGCCACGGTCGGGATTCTGTTCCTCGGCGAGCCGGCCGACGCGCTGCGGATCGGGGCGATCGCCCTGATCGTCGCCGGAGCGGTCGGGCTGCAGGCCGTCGAGAGCCACTAGATGAGTGCCCGCCGGACCGAGGCCGGCCCGCGCGGGGCGGAACCGGCCTCGATCCCCGGCGACTAGCTAGCCCGCGCGGCGTCCGCCTCTCGCGCCAGATCCTTCATGCGCGCGAAGAAGGCGCGCGACTGGCCGATGAAGAGCCCGTCGGCGGTCAGCGCGGCGAGCGCCCCCTTCGCCGCACCCTTCGTCTCGGTCGGGCGGATGATCGAGCAGACCGGGAACTTGCGGTCCAGGAACGTCGTCGGCTCGGGCATGATCAGGTTCGTCTGGAACGTCTGCCCGTCGAACGGTGGCGAGTTGAGGTCGGGGAACGTGAGTCCGTTGGTCGGGTCGGTGAGGGGCGGCGAGTTCCCCGCTTTGTCCTGCCAGGTCTGGAAGTGCATGATCTCCGACCCGCCGATGCTGAGCAGGACCCGCAGCACCTCGGGATCGCTCACCCGTTGCGCGAGCGAGGCATAGAGGCTGGTCCCGCCCTGCTCGATGAAGGCGAAGTGGAACCCGGCGGTGTTGGCGATCGCCTGCAGGTGCTTCTTCGGGCGCAGGTCCTTGTCGCTCCGCGGGATCGCGGGGAACTGACCCTTCGCCAGGTCGGGAATCGCCGGCGGGGTGTGATCGCCGAGGTCCGGGTTCTTCCGCCGCGCGCGGTAGCGCGTGTACCAGGTGGTGTCGACGGTGAGCTGCATCAGGTTCGTCAGCCGCCCGATCTGCTGCGCGCCGGTCGCCTGGCTTGAGGGCAGGGTCCGGAACTCGTCGAGGTTGACGGACTGGGCGCCGCGCGACTCGAGGTAGGCGTTGATGAACGTGAAGTGGCTCATCTCGTCCTCGGTGTTGTCGTGGACGTACTGGTCCATGTCCTCGTCGAGGGTGTCGAGGGCCTCGGTGTAGTCGGGGTTGCCGCTCCCGCCCGGGACCTCGCGGTCCTGGATCCCGCCGAGCTCGTTGTACTGCTGCCAGAGATCGGTCTCGAGGATCTCGGCTGCGGACAGGAATCGGAGGATCGCCGCGTCGCCGGGAGTCAGACGGCCGCCGCTCGCGAACGCGGGCGCCGCCTCGGCGAGCAGGCGCCCGGCGCCGATCGTCGCTCCGACCGCGGCACCTCGGGCGAGCAGTGCGCGCCGGCTGGTGCCGCCTTCCACCTGGGTCGCTTCCCGTTCCATTTTTCCTCCTTCGCCGGAAGCGGACTCAGACCACCCGCGCGGACGCAGCCGGCAACGGCGCAGGGGCGATATGTGAGCTTCCGTCAGGCGGGCGTACGTATATATGTGTGTGTTGGAGCCCGCCGGTCGACAGCTGGTATGCACCCGCTACTACTGTCGGCCCCCTGTCGAAGTTCACCGATTTGCCGGCGGCATCGAGATCGAGCGGTAGATTCCGCTCGATGTCGCGATGGTCCGCCATCGCAGGGGTGGGGCGGCGCGCTCCGCGCAACGCCGACTTCGCGGATCTCCTCGAGACGGTGCTGGTCGCTGCGGTGGCGACGATCCTCGTCATCCGCACCCAGCTCTGGCTGACGCACTACCCGCAGCTCGGCGGCCACGGGCTCCACATCGCCCACCTGCTCTACGGCGGGTTCCTGATGCTGCTCGCGATCGGCCTCCTCCTCACCTTCCTCGGTCGCGGCCCGCGCCGGCCCGCCGCGATCGTCGGCGGGATCGGGTTCGGGTTCTTCATCGACGAGTTCGGCAAGTTCATCACCGCCGACAACAACTACTTCTTCAAGCCGGCGGCGGCGCTCATCTACATCATCTTCATCGGCCTCTTCCTGCTCGTCCGGCGGCTGGGGAGCGGCTACGTGTTCTCGCCCGCGGAGCGGCTGGCGAACGCCATCGACCTGGTCGCCAACGCCGCGCGGCGCCCGTTCGACGAGCACGAGAGGCGGCGGGCGCTGGAGTGGCTGCGGGGCGCCGAGGAGGCGGGGCCGCTCGCCGATTCGATCCGGCGGGTGGTGAGCGACCTCGAGGCGCTGCCGCCGACCGCGCCGTCGCTGCTCACCCGCTGGGCGGCCGCGGTTCGCCGCCGCTATTTCGCCCTCGTCGAGCGGACCTGGTTCCCGCTGCTCCTCGACTGTGTGTTCGGGCTCTGGGCGATCCTCTCGCTGCTGACGATCATCGAGCTCGTGCTGTCGGTCGCCTTGCGCTGGAGCGGCGCGATGGCGGGCTTCAAGCACGACGACTTCGCGCATCTGCCGTTCGTCAATTGGGCCGATCTCGTCTCGAGCGCGGTCGCGGCATTGCTGGTCGTCGCCGGGCTCTTCGAGCTCCACCGCGGCGGCCGCCTCGCCGCCTACCACCTCTTCAAGGATGCGCTGCTGGTCTCGATCTTCGTGACCCGCGTCTTCGCGTTCGTCGAGTCGCAGTTCGGCGCGGTGTTCGGGCTGGCGGTCGACCTGCTGCTGCTGGTCACCGTCCGCTACATGATCGAGCAGGAGCGGCGGGTCGAGACGGGTCCGCCCGAGACGCCCCGCCTCCGAGCCAACCCCGAATACTCCTCGGCGGGGCCGCCGGGCCGAAGCCGCTAAACGTTCACGACGTGTTGAGGCAGCTCATCTAGCGGCTGAACTCGAGCCGGATCCGATGCAGGTTCCGGTTCGACAGCTGCCCGCTGTCCCATTCGTCGCGGACGAAGTAGAGGAACGGCCTCCGGCCCACGGTGTTGAAGTTCCGCGATCGGCTCTGGGGATCCAGCAACGAGGCGTAGCCGATCGGGTTCGGGTCGCCGGGCCGCCAGTTGTTGAAGATCTGCTGCCGCCAGAGTGGTCGGCGCTTCGTCCAGTGGATCAGGTCGCGGGAGGTGGCGAAGAACACCCCGTGCACGGTCTCGCCTCGGGCATCCCGCCCCCCGCCGGCGTCGACCGCGATGTAGCGCCTCAGGTAGGTGCTGTAGACGAGGCTCTGCGCGGTGACCCTGAGGTTGCCGGGGGAGACCGGCCGGCAGACGTGCTTCGCGGGGTCGGCGCCGAGGTCCCTATAGGGGTTGATGAAATGGACGCCGAAGCGGTGTCCGTTCCAGGCTCGCCACGACGTGGGGTCGGCGAGGTGCCTGGTGCGGATCAGACAGGTCCCTCGCCGCTGGGCCCGGTACGACTGCGCGGTCATGAGCGCGAAGTAGGGGCGGCCCCTGCGAACGATGTTGCTGGTGGTGAAGTAGCCGACTCGGCGGCCCGCGAGGGGGTTGTACGGGTAGGGGGCACTCGCGACCAGATTGCCCGGCGGGTGGGGGACGAGACTAAACCGCCTGCCGGAGTCCTTTGAGGTGGCGAGGGTGATCGCGTTGTACCAGCACAGCTTCTTGCTCCGCGACGGGCAGTTCGCGACGGTCGCTGGAAGGTTGCTGTTGCCGTGGTACTCGCTGTGCAGGAGGGCATAGACCTGCTTGCCGTCTGGGGTGTATGGCGAGGACAACCAAAGCCGCCAGGCGTAGGAGGAGGCGTCGTGGCCGAGATAGGGAGAGACCAGGGCCGGTTGGCACCGGCGCTCGAGGTGGTTCAGGTCCGGGCCGACCATTGGTCGCGCGACCCGGTTCGAGGCAATCAGGACAACCTTGCCGTCGGCGGTGCGAAAGGCACGAGCGGGCTGGTCGGGTACGTCCTCGACCGTCGGCGCGTCGCTGCCGGTGACGTGCGGCAGCCGGAAATCCGGGCAATGTTGCGTGCTGTGGTCGAAGACCGATTGTTCGCTACCGATCACGCGGACGCTCACCTCGTGCTCGCGCGTGCCGGCCGCCTGGCCGCGCCCGACCAGGAGCGCGCCGGCGAGCGCCACGGTGGCCAGCAGCAGGCTTGAGGACACCGCGCCGCGCAGGTCCCTCCGTGGTTGTCGTCGCGCCGGGGACACGTCCCGATTCCGGGGCCCGTCAGTTTGCCAGCGACCAGCTAAACGTGAAAGGGTTCCCGCCTCGTGGGACCCACGGACGGGATGCATCGGGCGGGAGCGGGGATCGCCGCGGGAATCGCGGCGGTGGCCATGCTCGTGCTCGGCGCCGGCGCCGCGTCGGCTAAGCCGGGGACCTCGAAGACGGCGTTACCGGCACGCGGGAGCGTCGAACAGGTCTACGTCACCGGTGCCCGCCCGCGCCAGCGTCTGAAGCTGCGCGATCGGACCGGGCACCTCGTCGAGGCCCGGTCGACGGGACCGCTCGGAGGTGCCCTCTTCCGCCACGTTCACCCCGGCGGCGGCTACCGCGTCTCCTCGGGTAGCAGCCGCTCGCGGCCGCTGCGCGTCCTGTCGCGCCGGCCGGCGCCGCCGAGCACGGGGATCTACGACCAGACCCTGCCGGCCGGCGGCTACGGCTACCTGCGGACGCGCGACGGGACGAGGCTGGCTATCGACGTCCACCTCCCCGGTCCCGCCGACGCCGGCCCCTACCCCACTCTCGTCGAGTACTCGGGCTACGGATACGCCGACCCGGCCGGGCCCCAGAGCTCGATCGAGCCGATCGCCAGCGCGCTCGGCTTCGCCGTCGTCGACATAAACATGCGCGGCACCGGCTGCTCTGGCGGGGCGTTCGACTACTTCGAGCCGCTCCAGGCGCTCGATGGCTACGACGCGATCGAGACCGTCGCCCGCCAGTCATGGGTGCTCCATCACAGGGTGGGAATGATGGGAGTCTCCTACGGCGGCATCAGCCAGCTCTTCGTCGCCGCCACCCGGCCCCCGGACCTGGCGGCGATCGCGCCGCTGTCGGTGATCGACAACACCGCGACGACGCTCTATCCCGGCGGCATCCTCAACACCGGCTTCGCCCTCCAGTGGGCAAAGGACCGCGTCCACGACGCCCGGCCGGCCTCGGCGACCGGCGGGCAGCCGTGGGCGCTGAAGCGGATCGAGGACGGCGACGCCACGTGCGAGGCGAACCAGGACCTCCACCCCGAGGCGGTCAACCTGATCGCGAAGATCCGGCGCAACAGTCACTACCGACCGAAGGTCGCGAACCCGCTCGCGCCGGCCACCTTCGTCCGCAGGATCGACGTGCCGGTCTACCTGGCGTGCCAGTGGACCGACGAGCAGACCGGCGGACACTGCCCGGCGCTCGCAGACCGCTTCACCGGCACCCGCCGCAAGTGGTTCACGTTCACCAACGGGGTCCACACCGACTCGCTCGACCCGCAGACGTTCAACCGCTGGGTCGACTTCCTCGAGCTCTACGTCGCTCACCGAAAGCCCGAGCTGACGGCGGGCGAGAGGGCGCTCGCGCCGGTCATCTACGAGACCGCGCTCGGGATCCCCGAGGTCCAGCTGCCGGGCGACCCGATCCAGCAGGAACCGGACTACGCGGCTGCGCGGGCCGCGTTCGAGAAGCTGCCCCCGGTCCGGGTCCTGTTCGACAACGGCGCCGGCGGCACCTCGCCCGGGCTCCCCTATCCGGGCTTCGAGCGCTCGTTCTCGCGCTTCCCGATCCCGAGCACCCGCGCCCGCTCCTGGTACCTCGCCGACGGCGGAGCGCTGCGCGCGAATGCGGGCGGCAAGCCGGGTGCCGAGGCGTTCAGGTGGGATCCGTCGGCGCGGCCGCCGACCGACTTCACCGGCGACACCGGGGCGGGCGGGCTCTGGGCGGCGACGCCCGCCTACGACTGGGCACAGAGCCCGGCCGGCGACGCCCTCTCGTACGCGAGCCGGCCGCTCGGTTCGGACACCGCGGTGGTCGGCGCCGGCGCGCTCCAGGCCTGGATCCGCGCCTCGGTCCCGAGCGTCGACCTCCAGGTGACGGTCTCGGAGGTCCGACCCGACGGTAAGGAGACGTTCGTCCAGAGCGGCTGGCTGCGGGCGAATGAGCGCAAGCTCGACCCCCGCAAAAGCACGCTGCTCGACCCCGTCCCCACCTTCCGCCGCGCCGACGTCGCCCCCCTTCCCCGCGGCCGCTGGGCGAGGGTCACCGTCCCGCTCTACTACGAGGGCCACATGTATCGGGCAGGCTCGCGGATCCGGGTGACGATCTCGGCCCCCGGCGGGGATCAGCCGATCTGGGCGTTCGCCAAGGCGAAGCCCTCGGAAGCGGCGCGGGTCCGCCTCGCCCACTCGCCGAAGATGCGCTCGCGGTTGGTGCTGCCGGTGATCTCCGGCGTCGGCGCGCCGACCGGGCTGCCGCCGTGCCCGGGTCTGCGCGGCGAGCCCTGCCGCGACTACAACCGTCTCGCCAACCGCGAGGTCGGGCTCGGCCGCCGGTAGGCACCGCAACTAACCGCGGCGAATCGGGTTAGCGACCGTGGGGTCGCGAAATGTCCGCTCGTCCTCATAGCTCGCGCCGGGGCGTCCGGTGATGCTTCCGTTGATCGGCATCGCCGCCGCCGCGGTGACCCTCGCCGTCGTCGTCGCCTCCGCCGTGCGGGCGATGCGGGCGACGCGGCGGTCGGCTCGCTAGCGGCGCTTGAAGGCCGCGATCGGGAAGTCGCGGTTCTCGGTGCCCTCCCCAAGGATCTGTCCGCGCGAGCGGCTCGCGCCGGCGGAGTAGGCTCCCGCCGGGGCGGGAGGCTGGAACGACGGCAAGGCGAGGATGAGGAGCGGGGCGGGGCCGATCCGCGGCCCGCTCCGACGACGGCGGCGGGCATCGCTTGCCGCCCTCGCGCTCGCCTCGATCGCCATCGCCGTCGCCCCGGCCTCGGGCTGGCCGGCGCCGGCGCCGAAGCTTCGGGCCGGCCCGACGCTACCGTCGTCGCAGTTCCCGAACGACCCCGACTTCGCCCCGTGCGAGTCCCAGGACCCGGTCACCGGCTGCACCGACGACGAACAATGGCAGCTCTACGGACCGCTCACCGGGAACACCTGTCTCGCCCCGGGTGGAGGGGTCGCCGACCAGCCCCACCCCGACGGCGGCCTCCCGTGCTGGGCGCGCAACGCGACCGACCCCGAGCACTCGGCCGGGGTCAACATCACCGGCGCCTGGGCGCAGGGGAACCTCGGGCGCGGCGACGTCGTCATCGCCTACATCGAGGGCGGCGTCAACTACTCGAGCGACTCGATCAAGGACGGGCTCGACAACATCTACCTCAACAGGGGCGAGCTCCCCTTCCCCGAGCGGGCCGACGGCCGCGGCGCCGGGCGTTACGACCTCGACGGCAACGGGCGCTTCGACATCCGCGACTACGGCCGCGACCCGCGAGTGAATCCGCCCTGCGCCCCCGGGACGCCCCCGTTCGTGACACACGAGGAGGGGACGACCAGGGGCTGCGTCGCCGGCGGCCGCCACCAGTACCTGAACCAGGTCCACATCGGCGGGGCCGAGACCCCCTACCTCTCGCCCGAGGACCTGATCGCGGTCTTCGGCCACTGCAAGGTCATCGGGGGCAGGCTCGGGAGCTGCCCGGCGGGCGGCCGCTTCGACAACGACCGCAACGGCTACCCGGACGACGTCAGCGGCTGGAACACGCAGCGCGACACCAACGACCCGCAGACCGACGACTCCGCCTACAACCACGCTCCGGGCCTGATCTCGGACCTGGTGGGCGAGGCGAACAACCGCTATGCCGGCGTCGGCGTCTGCCGCCGCTGCCGGGTGCTGCCGATCAAGCAGGGGGCGGAGGCGGTCGGGCGGAGCGACCAGTGGGCGCCGGCGATCGTCTACGCGGTCGACGCGGGCGCCGATGTGATCAGCTCGGTCGTCGTCTCCTACACCTATTCGAGTTTCGCCCGCGAGGCGGCCGCCTACGCCGACCGCAACGGGGTGCTGCTCTCGTTCGACTCGAACGACTTCGACTCGATGGATCACACCGACGGCATGCTCTACGACGACGCCCTCCCCGGGAACTCGCTCATCCAGGCCGGCGAGGGCGCCGACACCCGGAGCTTCCGCGCGCGCAGCAACGTCACCAGCTACGGCACCCACAGCGTCTTCTCGGGCGAGGGCAACAGCACGTCGGGGGCGACGCCGTTCCAGGCCGGGATGCTGGCGATGGTCCAGTCGGCGGCCCTGAAGGCGCGCGACGCCGGGAAGATCCCGCGCCGGCTGACGCCGAACGAGGTCCGCCAGGTGATGATGGACACCGCGAGCCCGGTGATCCCCGAGACGCAGTTCCCGGGTCTCGCGGGCCAGTGGCCGGGGAATCCCGCGAGCGCCACCGATCGCACCCACACCAACTGGTCGACCCAGTACGGCTACGGGCGGCCGAACGTCGGCGCCGCGACGAGGCTGGTCCTGTCGGGCCGCGTGCCGCCGACCGCGGAGCTCACCTCCCCGCGCTGGTACGCGTACGTCGACCCCGAGCGCCGGCGCGCGCTCCGGATCCGCGGCCGGGTCGCGCCGAGCGCCTGGCGCTCGCGCGGCCTCCACTGGGTGCTCGAGTGGGCGCTCGGGGCGAATCCGGCCGACTCCGACTTCCAGCCGATCGCGCGCGGCAATCGGGCGCGCCACGGCGTCCTCGGAACCCTCGACCTGAGCCGGATCCCGCGCGACTACGCGGCGAAGGCGCCGGGCGCGACGCTGCCGCCCGACGGGCCCGAGCGGTACACGGTGACGCTGCGGCTGCGGGCAGTCGACGGCAACGGGC
>JBKPNB010000144.1:0-3311 GCA_046732395.1 Actinomycetota bacterium
ATCACATTCGTCGCGGTGCTCTGCTGAAGCACGGAGCGCAGCCGGCGGCCGCGCGGCGGCAGCTCGTCGGCGGCGGCCCACGCCGCCGCGGCGCCGAGCATGGCCGCCGCGGCGCTGCGACCGCGCATTCCGCGAATGCCGGCGAGGAACCCGGCGGCCGAGGTCAGCCCCAACGGCCACCAGAAGGTGTGGTGGCCGCGCTCCTCCTCCAACCGGATGTCATTCACCCCCTCGGCGCGGAGGCGCTCGACCAGCCAGGCGGCGGCTACCCGCTCGCCATCGGACGCGGTCTCCCGATCGAACCGACAGAGCTCGTCGAGCAGCTCCCGGTGCCAGGAGGGGTCGAGGTGCGGGCTCGCAGAAGCCGTCGCCGTCACCGCCATGAGGGCGGGAAACCCTACCGCGCCCGCGCCGCGGGCTCGAAACGGCCTCCTAAGATGGCTTCATGCCTGGCAGCGGCGGAATCACGCTGTTCCACGTTCGTGGAATCCGGGTCGGCGTCGACTACTCGTGGTTCCTGTTCCTGTTCCTGATCATCTTCTGGATGTCGGGGATCTATCGCGACGTCCTCGGCCCGCGCGAGAGCGACACCACGATCTACGGGCTCGCGGTCCTCACCGCCTTCGCCTTCTTCGCGTCGATCCTCCTCCACGAGCTCGGGCACGCATTCGTGGCGATCCGCCGCGGCATCTCGATCTCGACGATCACCCTCTGGATCCTCGGCGGGCTCACCCGCATGGACCGCGACTCGGATTCACCCGGCACAGAGTTCAAGGTCGCCGTCGCCGGCCCGCTCGTCACCCTGGCGATCGTCCTCGTCTGCCTGGCGATCGGCGTCGCCGCCGTCGGCACCCACGAGTTCGTGCGGGCGATGCTCGGGCACCGGGCGTTGTCGTCCACCAGCGGACTGCTGGTCGTCGTCGCCTGGCTCGGCAGCATCAACCTCTTCATCCTGGTCCTGAACCTGATCCCCGCCTTCCCCCTCGACGGCGGGCGCATCGCCCGCGCGATCGCGTGGAAGCTGACCGGCGACCGCAACCGGGGGACGAGCGTCGCGGCGGGCCTCGGGCGGGCGCTTTCGTTCGTGGTGATCGCGTTCGGCCTCGTGACGCTTCTGCGCGGCAGCCTCTTCGACGGCCTGTGGCTGATGCTGATCGGCTGGTTCATCGGGCAGGCCGCCCGCGGCGCGATCCTCCAGACCGAGTTCGCGAAGCGGATCGAGGGCATCACCGTCGCCGACCTGATGGACTCCGAGCCGGTCGCGATCCCGGAGAACGTCAGCGTCGAGGACGCCCTCGACGAGTACTTCCTCCGCTACCGCTGGCCCTGGTTCTTCGTCGTCGACGCCGCCCACCGCTTCCGGGGCTTCGTCGAGCGCTCGGCCGCCGACGCGGTCCCGGAGCCGAGCCGCGCCTCGGCCCGGGTCGCCGAGGTCCTCGACGAGGGCTCTGGAGAGGAGCTCAAGGTCAGCTTCGACGCCCCGCTCGAGTCGCTGCTGGCGAACGAGGCCATGCGCCGCCTCGGCGCTCTCGCCGCGGTCGACTCCGACGGCCGGCTGCGCGGAGTGATCACCGCCGAGCAGGTCGGCAGGGCGCTCCGCGGCGCGCTCAGCGGGCCGGGCGGAGGCACTCCCCGCTCGGCCGCCTGAGGCGGAGCGCCGATGACCGCTAAATAGAATCGCCGCGTGGCGCCCGCCGAGCACCGCGTAGCCGAACAGAGCGCCGCGGCGATCGACGAGGGGAGGCAGCGCCGGGCTCGCTGGCTGCGCGAGGTGTGGGCCTCGACGATCGGCAAGAAGGTGATCGTCGCGATCACCGGCGCCTTCCTGGTCCTCTACGTGGTCCTCCACATGCTCGGCAACCTGAAGGCGTTCCAGGGTCCCGGCGACGGCGATCCGGCGGTCGACAAGTACGCCGAGTGGCTGCGGACGGTCGGCGGCCCCGCCTTCCCGCGCTCCAGCATCCTCTGGATCATCCGCGTCGTCCTCATCCTCGCGCTCGTCCTCCACGTCGCGGCGATCATCGGGCTCGCGCGCCGCAACCGCGCCGCCCGCCCCGCCGGACACCAGGTCGCGACCCGGATCCAGCGCTCGTTCTCGGCGCGAACGATGCAGATCACCGGCTTCGCCATCCTCGCCTTCATCGTCTTCCACGTCCTCCAGTTCACGACCGGGACCATCGACGTCACGCCGATCCGCGATCAGGCGGTCTACACCAACCTCTACGACGCCTTCCAGAAGTGGTATTTCGTCGCGATCTACGTGATCGCGGTCGCGCTGCTCGGGCTCCACCTTCGCCACGCGATCTGGAGCATCACCCTCACCGGCGGCTGGGAGAAACCGAACCGGAATCCCACCTTCCGCGGGACCGCGACCGTGGTGGCGACGCTCGTTGCGGTCGGCTTCGCCGCCCTGCCGATCGCCTTCTACGCCGGCTGGATGCCGAAGCCCTCGCCGAACGAGGTCGCGGCCGCGCCGGCCGCGACCGCCGCCCGCTGATGGCCCTCGAGCTCGACGCCCAGGTCCCCGGCGGTCCGCTCGAGGACCGGTGGCAGGGCTGGCTCGACGAGCACCGCCTCGTCGGGCCCCGGCGGCGGAGCGACTACCGGGTGATCGTCGTCGGTACCGGTCTCGCCGGCGCGAGCGCCGCCGCCACCCTCGCCGACCTCGGCTACCGGGTCAAGGGGTTCTGCTACCAGGACAGCGCCCGGCGGGCACACTCGATCGCCGCCCAGGGCGGGATCAACGCCACCAAGGACTACGCCAACGAGGGCGACTCGGTCCACCGCCTGTTCGTCGACACCATCAAGGGCGGCGACTTTCGCTCCCGCGAGGCCAACGTCTGGCGGCTCGCCGAGCTGTCGACGAACATCATCGACCAGGCGGTCGCCCAGGGCGTCCCGTTCAACCGTGAATACGGCGGCCTGCTCGCGACCCGCTCGTTCGGCGGCGTCCTCGTCGAGCGGACGTTCTACTGCCGCGGCCAGACCGGGCAACAGCTCCTGCTCGGCGCCTACAGCGCGCTCCAGCAGCAGGTCGAGGTGGGGCAGGCGGAGGTCTCGGCCCGCCACGAGTTCCTCGACCTGGTCGTCGTCGACGGCCGCGCCCGGGGGATCGTCGCCCGCGACCTCGTCACCGGCGAGCTCGAGATCCACGCCGCCGACGCCGTCGTCCTCGCAACCGGCGGCTACTGCAACGTCTACTACCTGTCGACCAACGCGATGGGCTGCAACGTCACCGCGATCTGGCGCGCGCACCGGCGCGGCGCCGGGATGGCGAACCCCTGCTTCACCCAGATCCACCCCACCTGCAT
>JBKPNB010000145.1:0-5194 GCA_046732395.1 Actinomycetota bacterium
GGCGACGCGGTGTTCTCGCCCCGCCTCGCGGGCTTCGTCCTCGACGCGTTCGCGGGCCAGATCCCCGAGGCCGAGGTCGACCCCGAGCTCGACCAGCTCACCCTCCGCGAGCGTGAGGTGCTGCGGCTGATCGCCCGCGGCTACCTCTACAAGGAGATCGCCCGTCAGCTCTCGATCTCGGTCAAGACCGTCGAGGCCCACGTCAGCGCCGTGCTGCGAAAGCTCCAGCTCTCGAGCCGCCACGAGCTCAGCCGCTGGGCCGTCGAGCGCCGGCTGGTCGACTGACGGCGCGGTGCCGGAATTCCGGCGGCGGACCGCCGTCGGGCGTAGCATCGCCCCAATGTCCGCGAGCGTGCTCGGGATCGTGATCATCGCCGTCGTCGCGGTGTTCATCGTCTACCTGTTCGGCGCCGGCCTGCGGCGGCGGTCGATCGCGATGCGCCAGCTCCGCGGGCCGCTCACCAAGGGCGACCCGTCGGCTCGGGCGCCGGGGTCCGCGGCCGAGATCGCCGACGGCGGTCAGGTCCCCGTCTTCGAGCTGTTCGCCGCCCTGCGCGTCGCCGAGGTGCCGGAGCTCGACGCCGAGGGCGAGCCGAACGACGTCGCCGGGCTTGGGCTCAAGCTGCACGAGGGGTCGACCGGCTACCGCACCGACCTCACCTCATCCCCGGGGCGGCCGCAGATTATCGAGGGCAAGCGGAACGGCCACCAGGTCTTCATCCGCCAGGGCGAGGTCGGCCACACGCTGAGCCTCTTTGGCAGGATGCGCCACATCACGGCGGTGCGGGTGGCGGCGCCCGACTTCGAGCTCAACGCGGACAACGGACGGCTCAACCCGAAGCCTGGCGCTCCCGGTGAGGTGATGGGCGTGGTGACCGACCTCTCGCCGGCCCCCGATGTCTGGCACGAGCTCCGGGTGGTCGGGGGGTCGGAGGGGATCGTCGCCAGCCGCGGCGCCTCCACCGACTTCCTTGGCGGCTGGATCTACGATCTCTGGCTCCTCGAGCGGCTGGCCGCGAAGCTCGAGGCGGATCCGCTGCCAGAGATCCGGCTGACCAGGAACTGGACCCCGCCCTATCTCGGCGACTGGGCGCCGTCGGCGCTCGACTCGCTGCGGAGGGACTGAACCCGCATCGCGTAGAAGCGAATCTCGAGCGATCCGCAGAGCGGAAAAGACCCGGATAGCGGTCGCTGCCCGTCGCACTTCGGGACTCGCGCCGAGCTTCGAGGTTTGGTGCGGGGGCGTTTGGGAAACGATGCCGCAGCGGGACGAGCAGGAGGCCAGAACGAGAGACGCGGATCGAATGACGGCCAGTAGCCTCATCGTCCTCGGGGTCGCGCTCCTCTTGATCCTGGCCCTGGCCTACGGTCTCAACACCGTCCGGGGGAGCGGCATCAACCTGCACCGGTACCGGGACGAGCGAACTCCGGGGGCCGAAGGGCCCTCGGACCCCACCGGCGTCGATCAGGGCGAGGGTTCGGCGACCAACCCAGACCCGGGCGGAGCGAGCGATCCTCAACACGGAACCAAGTGATCGGTGAGCTCACCGCTCCCGCTCGCCCACGGCGACCCCCTCGAGCGTGCGGCGCAGATTCTCGCGGCTGCCTCCCAGCCGTGCCAGGAACGCTTCGCGAATTCCCCTGGCGTACGTCGGCCACATACGCCGCAGCATCTCCGCCCCTGCTTCGGTGAGAACCGCGTAAGCGCCACGCGCGTCCTCGGGCGCTGGCTCGCGGCGAAGCAGGCCCGCCGCCTCGATCCGGTCCACTAGGCGCACGAGTCCGGTGCGGCTCAACAGAACCTCGTCGGCAAGCTCCTTCATCCGCAGCCGGCGATCCGGGGCACGGTAAAGCGGCCAGAGGACGTCGTACCAGCCCAACGCGGGCAGCCCCTCCTCCCGGAGCGCGTTCTCGATCCGCGACAGCGCCCGCGCGTGCGCGGCGAGAAAAGTCCGCCAGGTGGCAAGGTCTCGCTCTGGAATCCGCGGCGTCCGCGTGCTGCGGGATCGGCGCGGCACCTCGCCCGCCAAGTCGCGCGCGCCCGGCTGCTGTTAGCTTCGCTGGCCGTGTCCGTCGACGCCGCCCAGACCCGCGCGCCCTACCTGGAGGCACTCGTCGAGTACGCGGGACGGGACCCGGGCCGCTTCCACGTCCCCGGACACAAGGGCGGTTCGGGCGCCGATCCCGGCGCCCTGGAGGCGATCGGCGCCGCCGCCTTCGACCTCGACATCCCGGCCCTGATCGAGGGGATCGACGTCGGCCCCCCCGAGCCGACGCCGTTCCAGCAGGCCCAGGACCTCGCGGCGGAGGCGTGGGGCGCCCGGCGCAGCTGGTTCCTCATCAACGGCGCTTCGCAGGGGAACAAGGCGACCTGCCTCGCGATCCGCCACATCGGCAAGCGGGTGGTCGTCCAGCGCAACGTCCACTCCTCGACGATCGACGGCCTCGTCGTCGCGGGGCTGGAGCCGACGTTCGTCGCCCCCGAGGTCGACCCCGACCTCGGCATCGCCCACTGCGTCACCCCCGACGCGCTCGCCAAGGGACTTGACCTCACCCCCGGTGCGATCGCCGCGCTGGTCGTCTCCCCCACCTACTTCGGGGCCGTCGCCGACGTCGCCGGGCTCGCCGAGGCGGCGCACGACCAGGGCGTCCCGCTCCTCGTCGACGAGGCCTGGGGCGCACACATGCGCTTCTCCGAGCGGCTTCCGGCGAGCGCGCTCGATCAGGGCGCCGACCTCGTGCTCTCCTCCGTGCACAAGATCGTCGGCAGCCTCACCCAATCCGCGATCCTCCACCTCGGCGCCGGCGAGCTGATCGACGAGGCCGACGTCGACCGCGCGGTGACGCTGACCGAGTCGACGAGCCCGAGCGCCCTGCTGTGCGCCTCGCTCGACGCCGCCCGCCGCCACGCCGTCACCCGCGGCGAGGAGCTGCTGTCGGAGACGATCGACGCCCTCGAGCGGGCGCGGGCCGAGATCCGCGCCCTTCCCGGCCTCGACGTCCTCGACGAACGGCTCGCGGGGCGGGCCGGGGTGGCTGGCTGGGACCCGCTCCGCCTCGCGGTCGACGTCCGCGGCACCGGCACCACCGGCCACCGTGTGGCGGCGCTGATGCACGAGCTCGACGACGTCAACCTCGAGCTCGCCTCGGAGAGCGTCGTCGTCGGGGTGTTCGGGATGGGCGCGCCGGCGGCCCCGGCGGTCGAGCGCCTGATCGCCGCGCTCCGGCACGCGGTGACGACGCTCGGCGAGGTCGAGCACGAGCCTGCCCGCCCGTTCGCGCCGCCGCCGCCGTGGGGCCCGCTGCGGATGCCGCCCCGCGACGCGTTCCTCGCTCCCCAGGATGTGATCCCGCTGGCCGACGCCGAGGGGCGGGTCGCCGCGGAGTCGCTCGCCACCTACCCGCCCGGGGTGCCGAATGTCCTGCCCGGCGAGGTGCTGACCGCCGAGACGCTCGACTACGTCCGCGAGACGCTGGCCCACGG
Source organism: Actinomycetota bacterium (assembly GCA_046732395.1). Taxonomy (GTDB): domain Bacteria; phylum Actinomycetota; class Thermoleophilia; order Solirubrobacterales; family 70-9; genus JAWVFM01. The sequence goes on from JBKPNB010000145.1 coordinate 3,485, forward strand.
CGGCGCGGTCCGGGGCGCCGTCGATCGCAGCCTGCGGACGATCCGGGTGGTGGCCGGATGAACGAGCCGGCCTGGGGTGTCGACTCCGAGCACGGGCGGCTGCTGGACGTCCTCCTCTGCCCGCCCGACAACTTCCACTGGCTTCCGACCAGCGCGATCTCGCGCGCGACGCTCGAGAGCGGACGGCGCTTCGACGCCGCCGCGGCCCGGCGCCAGCACGCCGAGCTCGTCGCCGCATACGAGCAGGCCGGCGTCCGCTGCCACTACCTCGACCCCGATCCCGCCCTGCCCTATCAGGTCTTCGCCCGTGACTCGAGCGCGATGACTCCCAACGGCGCGGTGGTGACCCAGCCTGCGCAGTGGTGGCGGCGCGGGGAGTACGCGCCGGTGATCCGCTTCTACCAGGGGGCCGAGATCCCGATCAGGGGGATGATCACCGCCGGGACGCTCGAGGGCGGGGACGTGATGATCCTCGAGCCGGGGCTGGCGGTGATCGGCGCCGGTGGCGCCCGGACCCAGGAGCGCGCCGCGGAGCAGCTCGCCGGATGGCTCCGCGAGGACGGCTGGGAGGTCCGGGTCGAGCCAGTCGCCGAGCGCTGGGTCCACATCGACGTCCTCGTCGGGCTCGTCGCCGAGCGACTCGTGGCGGCCGCGGTCGACGCCCTCTCGCACGGCTTCGTCGCCTGGCTCTGCGGCCACGGCTTCGAGCTGATCGAGGTCGCCGCGGAGGACGCGTTCACCCTCGGCGCGAACGCGATTTCGCTCGGTGCCGACCGCGTGCTGTCGGCCGCCGGCGCGGCCGGCCTCAACGACGCGCTCAACGCGCGCGGTCTCGAGGTCCTCGCCCCCGACCTCGAGATGTTCACCCTCGGCGGCGGCGGCGCCCATTGTCTGGGGCAGGCGCTGCGGCGCGAGCGGCTCGGGGCATGAGCCCGGCGCCGCGAGTCGACGCCGCCCGCGTCATCGCCGATCTCCGCGAGCTCGACCGTCGCACCGGCGGACCCGACGGCGCGCGGCGGGTGGCGTTCACCGAGCCCTGGCGCGCGGCGCGCTCGCTGCTCGGCGAGCTCCTCGGCGAGATCGGGCTCGAGGTCGAGCGCGACGAGGCGGGGAATCTGTGGGCCTGGCTCGAGGGCGGCGGCGAGCCCGCGCTGGCCGTCGGCTCGCATCTCGACTCGGTTCCGGACGGCGGCTGGCTCGACGGCGCGCTCGGGGTGATGGCCGCCCTCGGTGTCCTTCGCGCCTGGGCCGAGTCCGGCGAGCGTCCGCCGCGGACGCTGGCGCTCGTCGACTGGGCCGACGAGGAGGGACGGTTCGGCCGCAGCCTGCTCGGCAGCTCCGCGTTCTCGGGGACGCTCGTCGCCGACGAGGTGCGCGAGCTTCGCGACGGCGGCGGCGAGCGCCTCGGCGGGGTCCTCGCCGCCGAGGGGATCGACCTCGACCGCGCGGTCGAGGCCGGGCGGCGGCGCGAGCGCCTCGGCGCCTACCTCGAGCTCCACATCGAGCAGGGGCCGGTGCTCGATGCCGAGGGGCTGCCGGCGGCGGCGGTCGCCGGCTGCGTCGGGATCGAGCGCCGCCGACTTCGCTTCGCCGGCCAGGCCGCCCACGCTGGGACGACGCCGATGGAGCGTCGCCGCGACGCCGGGCTCGCCGCCGCCGCGACCGCGCTCGCGATCGAGGCGCTCGCGGTCCGCAGCGAGGGGATGGGGA
>JBKPNB010000146.1:0-6276 GCA_046732395.1 Actinomycetota bacterium
ACGAGCGCCTGGGCGACGGCGAGGGGCTTTGGCTAATGGGCGACGCGGCTCGCCGTCATCCGCTCGGATTGATGTCCCCCGGCTCTCATCCGGTGCCCCGATAGGGTGCCCGTGGTGAAGGAGCGCACCTTCGACGCCCACGAGGTGGACCTGCACGGGCACCGGGCGATCTACCGCACCGCGGGCGAGGGGCCGGCGGTGCTGCTGATCCACGGGATGATCAACTCCTCGCGCCACTGGGAGGAGGTGGCGCTGTCGCTCGCCGACTCCTACCGGGTGATCGCGCCGGATCTGATCGGCCACGGCGACTCGGCGACGCCGCGTGGCGATTACTCGCTCGGCGCGCACGCGGCGAGCATCCGCGACCTGCTGGCGACGATCGGGGTCGAGCAGGCAACCGTCGTCGGCCACTCGCTCGGCGGCGGCGTCGCGATGCAGTTCTTCTACCAGTTCCCCCAGCGCACCGAGCGCCTGGCACTCGTCTCGAGCGGCGGCCTCGGCCGCGAGGTGAGTCCGCTCCTGCGGGCCGCGGCGCTCCCCGGCGCGACGCTGCTGGTCCGGCTCGCCGCGCAGCCGCGGGTGGTCGATGCGATCGCCGGCGCCGGCGGGTGGCTGCGGGCTCGGGGGACGCCGAAGGGTGTCTACCTGGAGGCGGTTGCCCGGGCGCTCGGCCCGCTCCAGCAACCCGGCTCGCGGCGGGCGTTCCTCGAGACGCTGCGCTCGGTGATCGACGTCCACGGCCAGCGGGTGAGCGCCCGCGACCGCCTCTACCTGCTCGGCGACATGCCGATGCTGATCGTCTGGGGCGAGCGCGATCGCACGATCCCGCTCGCCCATGGGCTCGACGCCCACCGCGCGATCCCGCGCTGCCGGTTCGAGACGCTGCCCCGCGCCGCGCACTTCCCGCACCTCGAGGATCCGGACGGCCTTGCCGCCGTCCTCCGCGACTTCATCGAGACCACCGACCCGGCCCGCATCGACGACGGCGACTGGGGCGAGGTGATCGCCTCGCGGGCGGGGGCTCGGTTGGGTGCGGCGGCTCGCCAATCCCCGCCCTCCTCACTGACCCGTTAACGGGTTACGTCGCGGACGCCACCTCCGGCAGGCGACGCAGGCGCGGCACCGGCGAGGGCAGGAGCCACAGCACGCCCGCGATTCCGCCGGCCGCGGCGAGCCAGAGCGTCGGCCGGAGTCCGATCGCGCTCCCGAGCGCACCGCCGAGCACCGCGCCGAGCGGCCGGACGCCGTAGTTGACGAGCATGTAGGCGCCCGAGACGCGGGCCCGGAGCGGGTCCGGGACGATCGCCGCGAACAGCGCCCCGAGGCCGATGTCGAGAACCATCACGCCGAGGCTGGAAGCGAACTCGGCGGCGGCGAGGAAGGCCAGGACCGCCGGCCTCGTCCCCGACGCCAGCGGCACGAGCAGGAGCGGCGCCGGGAACAGCACGAATCCGACCACCAGCGCGGCGCCGATGCCGATTCGCCGGGTGAGCCAGCCCGTCGCGAGCGAGCCGACGACGCCGCCGAGCGCCCCGACCGCCAGGACGAGCCCCAGCTCGGCCGGGCCGATCCCGAGCGCGCGCGTCGCATAGAGGATGAAGATCGCGAAGAACGCGAAGTTGAAGAGGTTGAGCGTCGCGCTCGCGCCGAGCGCCGCCCGCATGATCGGGGTCCGGACGATGAACCGCACGCCGGCGGCGAGCTGGCCGCGCTCCGCCCGCGCCGGCTTCGCCTCGGCCGGCGCGATTCGGCCGAGGAACGCGGCCGAGGCGAGGAACGAGACCGCGTCGGCGAGGACCGCGAAAGGCGCCGTCAGGAGCGCCACGAGCGCCCCGCCGAGGCTCTGACCGCCGACGAGCGAGAGCGCCCGGCTCCCGTAGAGCAGGGAATTCGCGCCGACGTACTCCTCCTTAGGCACGAGCGCGACGAACAGCGTGTTGTAGGAGACGAAGAAGAGGACGGTCAGGCAGCCAACCCCGAACGCGACGACGTAGAGCTGGCCGAGGGTAAGGACGCCGAACGCGGCGGCGAGCGGGATCGTCGCGAGCAGCGCCGCACGCCCGAGGTCGGCGATCAGCATCAGCCGCCGCCGGCTCGCCTGGCGGTCGACCCAGGCCCCGAGGTGCAGCGAGAGGAGAAGGTTCGGCGCCAGCCCGACCGCGGTCAGGTAGCCCATCTGGACGGCGCCGGCGTCGAGGACCAGCACGGCGACGAGCGGTACCGCCAGCAGCGAGACCTGGTCGCCGAACAGCGAGATCGTTTGCCCGGCCCAGAAGCGCCGGAACTCGAGGTTGCGCCGAAGCAGCGAAGGGACGAGTCGGCGTCGCACCATCAACCTCCGCGTTCGTCTGCGAGCGGGAAGGCGATGTGGAGGAACGAAACCGGCCGGGCGCCCGCCGGGCGCTGGTCGGCGTCGGCGGTGCGGTCGACGTAAGCCGCGCCGAGCTCCCGAAGCGCGGTCCCGAGGTTGGCCAGCTCGCTCGCCGTCAGGTAGAGGATCGAGTCGCCGAACGGGGCCCCCTCGCGCCACTCGGCCGGCTCCTCGCGGCGTCGCTCGAGCCAGCCCATGACGCTCTCGAAGTAGCGCTCGGCGACGACCGCCGAGAGCAGCTCGGACGCCGCGTCGGTCTCGGGGCTGCCGCCTATCTCGGGCCACTCCGTGAACATCGCCGTCGCCCGCCACGGCCGCTCGCGGCCGCGGCCGCCGCCGGCCTCCTCGACGAGCCCGTACTTGGCGAGCTGGCGGAGGTGGAACGAGCAGCTGGCCGCGCTCTCGCCGATCAGCTCGCCGGCCCGGGTCGCGGTCAGCGGGCCGCTGCGCCGCAGAAGACCGATCAGTGCGAGCCGGGTGGGGTGGGCGACCGCGCGGAGCGCCCGGGGGTCCGTGAGCTTGATGGTGCGTTGGGGGGCCGTTCGTTGGGTCACGCCCCGAGAGTATCAAAAGAAACCTTTCGAAAGCTTCCTTGTCAAACGTGAACGGCTAGATGATCAAATTCCCCGGGCTCAGGCGACGAGCGCCAACAGCGAGCGTCGGCCGGCCCGAGACAGAGTTGAGTGTCGACGGTGACTTGGACACCGCCGACTTCGGCCTCTTCTCGCCAGAGCGAGCCGAGCAGGAAAGCAGGCTGTTGGGCGGCCTACTCCGACTCCAGCGAACGCCTCAACGACTCGACGGTTCGCGCCCGCTCGCTTCTTGCCAGCAGCGCCGCAACCGGCTTCATCAACCGCATCAAGCCGAAGAGCTCACCCTCCGCGACGTGATGAACGATCGTCCTGTCCCGGTCCGCTTCGAGGAAGTACTCCGGTCGCGCCTCCATCAGCTCGGAGCCGAACCACCGCAGAGTCTCGCGGAACCCGATCCGCGACGGCGGCTGGTAGTCGGTCACTTCACCGCGGAAGGTGCCCATCCTCGAGGCGTCGAAGTACGCCGTTCCTGGGCCGAGAGGACCCGCAGAGGTTTGACCGCACCGGCGGAACAAACCCGTCCGGTGCATCCATGTCCCGTAACCACCCAGGTCCGCCAATCGCGCGAACACGTCGCCGATGGGTTGGTCGATCGTCGTGCGCGTCTCGTACCGAACGGCGGTGCTACCCGGGTTCTTCATGCGCTCGTCACGCATCCTAGACGGCCCCGACGCGACTATCCCGACCCTGGCCGGGACGCGCATCCGTAGGAACGCGCGACGAGCCCCGGGTAGCGCAGGAGGAAGTAGAGCGTCGCCCGCGCGACCGGGCCCTTCCCGGCCCCGGGCTCGAAACCGACCTCCTCGCACCGGCCGCAGGCGTCGCGAGCGATCTCCTCGCCGGGGAAGTCGAAGTAGGGGAAGTTGGCGCGGAAGCCGTTGCAGCCCGACTCGCAGGCGAAGAGGTGGTGGAGGTCGCCGCGTATCGGCTCGCGGGCGCCGAACCACGACTGGCAGACGACGTGCTCGCAGTTGTAGGGAAAGCGCGGCCTCGATCGCCGCGGGCGTGGCGCCTGAGCGTGCGGCTCGATCCACTTCGCAACGGCGCATGCCGCTAGGGGTCGTTTCGGTTGGCCGCGGCGCGAAGCGCGCCAGCGCTTGCCCTCCCGGTCCGCATCCGCTGTGGATGGTTGCCGACTGAGATGTCGGTCACCTTTTTGCCGGTGTCGTATGAGATCACGGCGACCCGGTCGTTCCCGGCAACCGAGACGAAGCAATATTTGCCGTCGGCGCTCGGGGTGGACCAGTACGGCCGTATCCCGACGTCGGTTATCCGCTGCACCTTGAGCGTCGATCGCCGGACGATCGCCGCGTAGTTGTCCATCGTCCCGGCGACGCAGAGTTTCGTCCCTTGCGGATTCATCGCGAGCCCGTGCTGGGCGGAGTCGAGGAGGTAGTCGGCGCGAGGGATGTTCCGGGCGCCGTTACGAAATGGGAGCACGGCGAGCCGGGTGACGCGGTTTTGCTTGAGGTCATATTCGACGAAGCCGTTGAAGAAGGAGAGTTGGAAGTAGACGAAGCGCTCGTTGGGGGAGATCGCCATCGGCCTCACCGCGGCGCTCATCCCGGGAACCCCGTACTCGGCGAGCTTGCGGGCCATGTTGATTCGCTTCCTCACCTTCAGCGTCTTCGCGTCGACGATCTCGAAGACGCGCGTACCCTTCGTCGCGTCCTGGGAGGGGTCGTCTGCGTCGGTGTAGACGAACCCGATCGAGGCATGGAAGATCGTCTTGCCGTCGCGGGAGAAGTTGTTCTCGTGGGGAGAATCGCCCGACTCGAAGGAGCCGACGATCTCGCCGGTTCGGGTGTCGATCTCGTCAACGACGTTCGCGGTCGAGGCCGAGACGAGCAGACGGCGGCCGTCGGGGGAGAGCGCCATGTGGTCGGCGCGGTAGCCGTCGACGTGGACGCGCCAGGCGATCTTCCCGGTCGAGATCTTGATCGCGACGACGTCGGCGAAGCTCGGCCGCGAGAAATAGATGAAGCGACCATCACCGGAGACGAACCCGTCATCGACGTACTGGTTGTGCCCCTCGCCGATCAGGTTGCGGATGCCGTTGAAGTAGAAGGTCGCGACCGGGTCCCGGTGGATCTCGTCGATCCGCTCCCGCTTGTCCGGGATGACGTTGATCCTCGCGATCCGCCGGAACGTGTGCGGGTCGACGATGTCGGCGGTGCCCGCCCAGTTGTTGCTGACCACGAGCACGTCGCGCTTCGCCGGCGCCGTGCTCGGGCGATCATGCCCAGCGCCTTCGGCGCCGGCAGCCGCGCCGGAGCCGAAGGCCGCGAGCGCGGCGACCCCGGCGACGGCGGCAACCTGCAGCCTCGATCTCCCACCGGTCCGGATACGCATGCCTCGCCTCACTCGGCCGCCCCGGCCCGGGACGCTAACACGGCGCGCTCCGCCGCGACCGCAGCAGCTCCACCTCGGCGTCGGCGTCCTGTCGCCGGCCCGTGTCGTGAGCGAACAGAAGGACCTGATCGCCGCCGTCGATCGCCTCGTCGACCGCGGTGTGATAGCTCGTCCAAGGCTCGAGCCAGTCGAGCCACAGCTGCCTGAACCCCTCGACGCCGTTGTAGACGGTGCCGCCCTGCCAGACGGCGACGGCCTCGACCTGCGGGTCGATGAAGGGCTCGAGCGCGGAGACCATCTGGTCGAAGACCGCCTTGTCGCGAAACAGCGCGGCGAGATCCGCGTCGGACGGCGGGATCAGCCCGCGGACCAGATCGACGTTCTCCCGCGACATCGCCCGCGCAGTATCTCGCCCGAGCGAGACGAGAGGGACGGGCCGCCTCTGGCGGCGGCCAACTCGCAAGGGGATCGACCCGTCTTTGCCGATCCTGGTCGGGAGCAGCCCGCAGTGCAAAAGTGGGACTCAGCTAGCGGTCTCGCTCCCGGGATAAAGGATCGGTCGGCTCCGGATTGTCGCCACCCCGGGCCAGACGCGCAATCCGTAGAAACCGCGACCGGAGGGACGGTGGCGAAGTCGAGCGCGCTATCTCGTAGAGCGCCGGCTGGCGACGCTGGGCATCGCGGCGAGTAGCTCCGTCTTGCTTGTCGCCGCCTCGTACCAACGCGCGGCAATGGCGACGTCCTCCTCCGACATCGCTCCTGCAGTATCCCGCGCCGAGGGGGAGGGTGGCGAGCAGCCTGAAACGCGCGGCTTCCATCCCCTTTCATGCGCGCCACTGCACGACTGGGAGGACGACTTCTTCGCCGAGCTGGAGCGCTAGCTGGGTGCCACACGCCTAGCCGCATCGAGCGTCGACTTACTCGGCCATAGGTCGAGTGAGTCGACGGTCGGTGCCGCGG
>JBKPNB010000147.1:0-4414 GCA_046732395.1 Actinomycetota bacterium
CCACCAACCTCGAGGCGGAGATTCCCCGACCGCCCGAAGGCAAACTAGGGAACCGAGCTACGGTGCGTCGAGTGCCAGGCCCCGGCCCGGGACCGGGGAGGACTGCACGATCGAGGTGGTGGTCTGGCCGAGCGCCGCGAAGCGATCGATCACCTCCTCGAGGTGGCCGACGTCGCGCACGTGCGCCCACATGATGTAGCAGTCCTCTCCGGTGATGCGGTCGCACTCGACCACCTCGGGCGTCCGCCGGGCGAGCTCGGCGACATTGCCGAGCTGCCCGGGCGCCGGGCGCACGCGGACGACCGCGCTCAGCATCAGGCCGAGGGCGCGGGGGTCGATGTCGGCCCGATAGCCCCGCACCACCCCGGAGCGCTCGAGCCGCCCGAGCCGCTCGGCGACCGCCGGCGAGGAGAGCCCGACGCGACGCCCGAGCTCGGCCAGCGTCAGCCGCGCGTCGGCCTGGAGCTCCGCGAGCAGCCGCCGGTTCGTGCCGTCCAAGAGGCCATCTTCGGTGTTTCCGGAATTTTGCCTTCGGTTCTTCGGCATTGGAGCGATGATACCTGGCTTTCGCCCTGTACAACGCGGCAGGATCGGGGCAATCTTCGGTCATGCTCGACGAGAGTCCCCCGGCCGTCGCGATCCCCGCCACCCACACCGGGGGCGTCCGCGCCCGGCTCGGAGACGCGGCCGATGCCGCCCCGCCCCACCTCTACTTCGTCGTCAGCGCCGTCTTCCATTACCTGGGGCCGGCATTCGCGGTGCTCCTGTTCGCCCGCGTCGGCGTCCTCGGCGTCGCCTGGCTGCGAATCGCCTCGGCGGCGCTGATCTTCGCCGCCTGGCGCCGGCCGTGGCGGACCTTCGCTGCCCTCGACCGCTCGGGGCGGCGGCTGCTCGTCGGCTGGGGCTCCGTGCTCGCGGTGATGAACGCCTGCTTCTATCTGGCGATCGACCGACTGCCGCTCGGGACCGTGGCCGCGATCGAGTTCCTGCCGGTGATCGCGCTCGCCGCGCTCGGCGCCCGCACCGCCCGCAACGGCGCCGCGCTGGTCCTGGCCGTCGCCGGCGTCTACCTCCTCACCGACGTCCGGCTAGCCGGCGAGCCCGCCGGCGTCGCCTTCGCGTTCGCGAACGCGATCATGTTCGCCGCCTACATCGTCCTCGCTCACCGCGTCTCGCGCTACCCGGGGATGGGCGGGATCGACGGGCTCGGAGCGTCGATGCTGATCGCCGCGGCCGCGATCACCCCGCTCGGCGGCTCGCAGGTGGTGCCGGCGCTTGCGGACCCGGTCGCGCTCGCGGCCGGCGCCGGGGTCGGCCTCTGCTCGTCCGTGATCCCCTACGTCACCGACCAGCTCGCGATGCGGAGGCTCGCGCGCGCCACCTACGCTCTGATGGTCTCGCTGCTGCCGGCGACGGCGACCGTGATCGGGATCGCCGTCCTCGCCCAGCTCCCGTCGCCGGTAGAGGCGATCGGCGTCGCCCTCGTCATCGCCGGGGTCGCCGTCCACCGCGAGCCGCCGGACGCTGCGACGGCCCGCTAGAGCAGCGTGTTGGCCTCGAGGTCGAGCAGGAATCGCTTGCGCTCGAGCCCGCCCGCATAGCCGGTGAGCGCGCCGTCGGCGCCGATCACCCGGTGGCAGGGGACGATGATCGAGATCGGATTGCGGCCGTTGGCCATGCCGACGGCGCGGACCGCGTCCGGGCGGCCGATCCGGCCCGCGAGCTCGCCGTAGCTGGTCGTCTCCCCGTAGGGGATCTCGAGCAGCGCCCGCCAGACGCGCTCCTGGAACCCGGTCCCGGCGCCGGCCAGCGCCAGGTCGAAGGTCGAGCGCTCACCGGCGAAGTACTCGCCGAGCTCGTCGCGCGCGGCGACGAACGGCTCGTCGGCGCGGCGCCAGGAGGCGGGGATCGAGATCGCGCTCGGCCCGTCCTGGAGGTAGAGGCCGCGGACCGCCTCGCCGTCGCCGGCCAGCAGCAGCTCGCCGATCGGGCTGTCGAGGGTGGTGTAGAGCGTCGTTTCGGGGCTTCTCGTCATCTGCAGTCTCCTTGTCACAGTTGCTCACACGATCAACGCGGCCCGGCCGGGAAACGTGAGGGCGGCGGCTACCCTGGCCCGCTCATGGTGGAGAGCGCGACGCGGGAGAGCGAGGCGGCGGTCGACGCGCGGCAGCCGGCGCGGGTGTCGGCGCTCGAGCTGTTCTTCGACCTCGTCTTCGTCTTCACCATCACCCAGCTCACGAACGTGCTCGTCCACGAGCCGAATTTGAAGGGCCTGCTCCAGGCGGTGCTGATGCTGGGAGTGATCTGGTGGATGTACAGCGGCTACGCCTGGCTCACCAACGAGGTCGCCCCCGACGGCATCGCCCGCCGCCTGCTGCTGCTCGGCGGGATGGGCGGCTTCCTCGTCGTCGCGCTCGCCATCCCGACGGCGTTCACCGGCAGCGGGGCGACCTTCGGCATCGCCTACCTGCTCGTCGTTGCAATCCACGCCGGCACGTTCACGCGGACCACCTCGAGCGACGTGATCCGCGGCGTCATCCGGCTCTCGCCGTACAACGCCGCGACCGCGCTCCTGATCCTCGCCGGCGGGATCGCCGGCGGCACCGCCCAGTACGTGCTGTGGACGATCGCCTTCCTGCTCGAGTGGGCGACGCCGCGGCTGATCTCGAACGCCACCGACTTCCGGGTCGGCGCCGAGCACTTCGTCGAGCGCCACGGCCTCGTCGTGATCATCGCGATCGGCGAGTCGGTGGTGGCGGTCGGGATCGGCGCCGCCGGCCTGCCCGTCGACGCGGACCTGGTCTGGTCCGCGCTGCTCGGCCTCGTGCTCAGTGCCTGCCTGTGGTGGTCCTACTTCGGTCGCGACGAGGGCCGGGCCACGGAGGCGATGCGCGCCACGGACCCGGCGCGGCAGGGCTGGGTCGGTGTCGAGGCGTTCGGCTACTGGCACCTGCTGATCCTGCTCGGCGTGATCTCGATCGCGGCCGCGCTGAAGCACTCGATCGGCCACCCGTTTGCGGACCTGACAGGCGCCGAAGCGCTGATGATGGGCGGCGGGGCAGCCGCGTTCCTGCTCGGCGAGGCCCTCTTTCGGCGGACGCTCGGGATCGGCCGCTGGCGGGGCCGAACGATCGCGGCGGTGGCGGCGGTGGCGACGATCCCGCTCGGGACGGCGGTCGCCGTGGCCGCCCAACTCGCGGCACTGGTCGCGGTGTTCGTCGCGCTGCTCGTCGGCGAGGGGCGCGCCGTCGAGACAAAATATGATTTGACAGATATATAAGTCTGTGATTAGGTAAGTGCCGATGACGACGACGTTCGAGGTCGTTGCGGAGCCGGCGCGGCGGGAGATCCTCGATCTGCTGATCGACGGGCCGCAAGCGGTTGGCGAGCTGGTCGCGAGGACCGGCCTCAGCCAGCCGAACACCTCGCGGCATCTGCGGATCCTGCGCGAGGCGGGGCTGGTCGCCGCGCGGCCCGACGGCCAGCGACGGCTCTACGAGCTCCGCCCGGAGGCCCTCGCGGAGCTCGAGTGCTGGCTCGCCCCCTACCGGCGGCTCTGGCGCGGCAGCCTCGACGCCCTCGAGCGACACCTCGACGAGAAGGAGTGATCGATGCCGCACGCGGCCGACGCAATCCTGCAAGACGATCAAGGGCGCGCGGTGCTGCGCTTCGAGCACCTGCTCCGCCATCCGCCCGAGCGGGTCTGGCGGGCGCTCACCGACGACCACGAGCAGTTCCGCTGGCACCCCACCCCGGGCTCGTTCGAGCCCGCGGCAGGGGGCTCGGTGAGCTGGCTTCCCGGCGGCGATGTCCCGGACATGGCGCCGGGAGAGGTGACCGAGTACGACCCGCCGCGGGCGCTCGCGCACACCTGGGGAGACGACCGCCTGCGCTGGGAGCTCCGGCCCCACGACGAGGGATGCCTCCTCGTGCTGACCCACACCTTCGACGACCGCTTCAAGGCGGCCCGTGACGCGGCCGGCTGGCACCTCTGCCTCGACGCGCTATCGGCGGAGCTCGATGGCGGCGCGACCGACCTCGGGCGGACGTTCGAGCGGCGCCGCGACGGCGGGGCGAGGCCCGAGGGCGAGGGGCCGCCCGAGTGGCGCGAGCTCAACAGCGCTTACGAGGAGCGGTTCGGGATCCCGCCGGAGAAGGCGACCCCGCCGCCGGGGCGCGGCTGACCCGGCGGGGGCGTCTTCCCGAATCAGGAGCCAGCCAGCTCGCGTGACCTCGAGCAGGAGTCCTGCCTGCCCGCGCTCGGCGAGCGCGCCGGCGCTGAGCTCAGCCGGCGGCGACAGTCTCCGGATCCGGCTCCTCGCCCCTGGGGGAAGGCGCATCGGCGATGCCCGAAGGGAGGACGCGCAGCGCGTCCACGGGTAGGTGGAGCTGCACCGGGGTGCCCTGCTCGTAG
>JBKPNB010000148.1:0-3984 GCA_046732395.1 Actinomycetota bacterium
AGGCGGCGGCGAACTCCTCGACGAGGCGCTCCGCCCAGCGTCCGTAGGGCTCGTTCTCCTGGGGGGCGTCGGCGATGAAGGCCGGGAACGGTCGCGAGGTCGGCGGCATCGGTCGGCAGCGTATCCGGGCCGACCCGGCGCCGCACCCGAGCTCGACTAGGTGAGCGCCGCGCGGAGCTCGGCGGCGGCGCGCTCGGGCGGGTAGACGTTCACCTCGACGCCGGTCCCGGCCTCGACCCCGGCGCGGATCGTGAGGCGGGGGGCGAGGTCGACGTGCCAGCAGAACTCCCCGGCCCCACGGGGAGCGGTGCGGATCCAGAGGTTGAGCTGCGGGGCGCGCGCGAAGATCCGGGCGAGCCGGAGCAGCGCCTGGCGGAGCATGGTGGTGCCGATCGTGTCGTCGTGCTCGAACGACGGTGCCGCGCGGCGCGGGATCACCCGCATCTCGAACGGCGAGCGCGAGGCCCAGGGGCAGACCAGCATCGCCTCGTCGTCGATCGCGACCAGCCGCTCACGACGCCGGACCTCCTCGACCGCCACGTCGGCGAGCAGGTGCCCGCCCATCGTCCGCTGGTGATAGGCGGTGGCGCGCTCGCGCTCGCGGGCGATCTCGGCGGGGACGAACCGCAGCCCGTAGAGCTGGGCGTGGGTGTGCTCGAGCGAGGCGCCCGCGTCGGGGCCCTCGTTGACGATCAGATGGACGTAGGAGGCCTCCTCGCCGGCTGCCCGCATCCGCTCGCGCCAGCCGGCGACCGCGGTGGCGAACGCCTCCTCGTCGAGCGCGGCGAGCGAGGTCGCGTGCTCCGGGGCGTTGACGATCACCTCGTGCGCCCCCTCGGCGGGGACCGACCGAAACAGGTCGCTCTCCGCGGCCCGCGTTGAAGCACGGAGCGGGTCGGCGACCGCGGCCAGGCCCGTCTCCGGCTCCTCTCCGTGCTGCTTGCTGCTTGCTGAAGCAAGTACCGGATACAGATTCGGAACTGCCCGCACGCGCCACCCGGGCGTGTCCGCGGCCCCCCCACCGGGCCGATCCGCCCACACCTCGGGCGGCGTCCGGTCCTCGCGACCCTCGCAGAACGGGCAGCTCTCGCGCGCGTCGGGACGCGGCTCGAGCGGCGCGGTGGCGAAGGCGTCGGGGCGGTCGGCCCGGCCGGGCGCGAGGATCGCCCGCAGCCCGGTGAGCTGGTCGATCCGGACCTCTGGTGCGCTCGGCACTCAGCCGGGAGACGACTCGCCGGAGCCCTGCGGCGGGCCGCCGGCGTCGGGAAGGACGCCCGCCCCGTGGCCCTCCGGAGTCACCGCCGGCTGGATCGCCTCGGTGAATGCGCTCAGCATGTCGATCGGCAGCGGGAAGACGATGGTCGTGTTCTGCGTCACCCCGAGGTCGAGCAGGGTCTGGAGGTAACGAAGCTGGAGCGTGGCGGGGTTGCGGCTGATGATCTGCGCCGCCTCGGACAGCTTCTCCGCCGCCTGGAACTCGCCGTCGGCGGCGATCACCTTCGCCCGCCGCTCGCGCTCGGCCTCCGCCTGGCGGGCGATCGCCCGCTGCATGTCGGCCGGTAGCTCGACGTCCTTCACCTCCACGGTGGTGACCTTCACCCCCCACGGCTCGGTCTGCTCGTCGATGATCTGCTGGAGCTCGGCGTTGAGCCGCTCGCGCTCGGCCAGCAGCGAGTCGAGCTCGGCCTTGCCGAGCACCGAGCGCAGCGTGGTTTGCGCGATCTGGGTGGTGGCCAAGAGGAAGTTCTCGACCTCGGTCACTGCCTTGTTGGAGTCGATCACCCGGAAATAGGCGACGGCGTTGACGCGGACCGTGACGTTGTCCTTGCTGATCACCTCCTGCGGGGGCACGGTCAGGGTCACAGTCCGCAGGTCGATCCGGACCATCTGGTCGATGAACGGGATCAGGAGGATCAGGCCGGGGCCCTTCTGCGCGATCAGTCGGCCGAGCCGGAAGATCACCCCCCGCTCGTACTCACGGAGGATCCGGATGCTGGCCGCGAGGAAGATCACGACCAGGATCACGAGGACGATCACGACTGCGATCGCGACTGTCACTTCGGTCCCTCCTTTCCGGCGCTTGCGCTCGCCGTGGCTTGCTCTGCCGCCGGCGCCGCGTCGATCGGGCTCACTTCGAGCGTCAGGCCATCGACGGACTCGACTCGGACTTTACTTCCGATCGCCGCCCGTTGCGGCGGCGCGGAACCGTTGCGGAGCCGCGCCGCCCAGAGCTCGCCCCGCAAGGAGACCTGGCCGAGCGGATCGAGCGGCTGGCGCACCTCCGCGATCGCCCCGACCAGCTCCTCCCATCCGGTCCGCTTCGGCAGCCGCCGGGCGCGGATCGCGCGCTGGACGGCGAAGGCGACGGCGCCGCCGAGGATGAGCGCCACCGCGACGACCACCCACGGGGAGATTCCGAACGCGCTCGAGTTCGTGTTGTAGAGGAGCAGGCCGCCGGCGACGAGCGCCGCGATCCCGCTCACGCCGAGGATCCCATGGCTCGTCACGTGTGCCTCGAGGATCAGCATCACGACCCCGAGCACGAGCAACGCGACGCCTGCGAAGCTGACCGGCAGCTGCGCCGAGCCGTAGAGGCCGAGCAGGAACGAGATCGCCCCGAACGTGCCGGGGAGGATCAGCCCCGGGCTGAAGAGCTCGATGACGATCCCGAGGATCCCGGCCAGGATCAGCAGGTAGGAGACGTTCGGGTTGACGAGGATCTCGAGCAGCTGGTACTGGAACGGCATGTCGTGGTTGGAGACCTTCAGCCCGGCGGTGTGGAGCACCTGCGCCTTCGGCCCCTTCACGTGGAAGCCGTCGATCCTCTGCAGGAGCGCCTGCTGGTTCGGGGCGATCACGTCGATCAGGCCGGCGCGCTTCGCCTCGTGGGCGGTCAGGTTCGTCGCCTTCGTGACGAGCCTCTGGGCGAGCTTCGGATTGCGCCCGTGGGCGGCGGCGAGCGCCCGCATCGAGGCGGCGGCATCGTTGACGATCTTGCGCGTCAGGTCCTGGCTGCCGCCGCTCGGGCCGATCGCGATCGGGGTCGCCGACCCGATGTTCGTGACGGGCGCCATCGCGGCGACGTCGGCGGCCTCCATCATGTAGGCGCCGGCCGAAGCAGCACGGGCCCCGTTCGGATAGGTGTAGACGACCACCGGCATCGGCGCCGCCTGCATGTCCTGAACGATCGCCCGCAGCGAGTCGACGAGGCCGCCCGGGGTGTCGAGGCGGATGATCGCGAGCTTCGCGTGCTGGGAGGCGGCATCGTCGAGCGCGCTCGAGATCCACTTCTGGGTGGCGGGGTCGATCGTCGCCTGGAGCTGGATCGAGTAGGCGACCCGCGCGGAGTCCGAGGCCGCCGCCGGCGCGGCGGCGCTCCCTGGCAGAGAAGCGCCGAGGGCCGCGAGTAGGGCAGCCAGCACGACTCCGTGCGCTAGCCGGCGCATATTCGTGATTATGGGGGGTCCGTGCAGTTGACCGCGCATAGAGCGCTCAACTACACGAACCCCTCCTACCCAGCCCCACCCACTCGCGCGTAGCGCCGGACGTCCGCCGTGATCTCGGTCATCGAGGTGTACGGCCCCTGCTTCAGGTGCACCAGCCGCCCCGAGGCGTCGTAGAACACCGTCCGCGGGTAACCCGTGATCGCGCCCTGCGAGGCGGAGATGCTGCCGTCGGGGTCGAAGAAGCTCGGGTACGGCACCGGCCGCTCGCGCAGGAACGTTCGGGCGGCGGCGCGGTTGTCCTGCGCATCGACGCCGACAAAGGCCACCCGCCTCCCGAAGCGGGCCGCGGCGCGGCCGAGGAGCGGCAGCTCCTCGCGGCACGGCCCGCACCACGACGCCCAGTCGTTTACCACGACGGGATGCCCGCGGAGAGCGCGCAGGCGTTCGCGGTAGGCCGTGGCGCCACCGTCGAGCAGGGCGTCGCCGTCGCGGTACAGGGCGGCGAGCGGCGGCGGGGCGCCGCGCAGCGCACCGCGGT
>JBKPNB010000149.1:0-21934 GCA_046732395.1 Actinomycetota bacterium
ACCCGAGCCCGCGCCGGGCTGGCGCGGGTTCGTGCGTGGCGCGGTCGGCGAGCTCGCGGGCGCCGGCTACGCCCTCCGCGGCGCCCGGCTCGAGATCCGCGGCTCGGTCCCACGCGGCGCCGGGCTCTCCTCATCGGCCGCGCTCGAGGTCGCCCTCTGCCTGGCCCTTATCGCGCTCACCGAGCGGCCGCCGCCCGATCGCCGCGACCTGGCGCGGCTCTGCTCGCGGGTCGAGAACGAGTGGGTCGGCGCGCGGACGGGGCTCCTCGACCAGCTCGCCTCACTCTACGGCGAGCGCGATCGCGCCCTGCGCATCGACTTTCGCTCGCTCGAGGTCCGGCCGGTCGCGCTCGACCTGGCCGGCTGGCGCCTCGTCACGCTCGACTCCGGCGACCGCCACGCGAACGCCGCCTCGGGCTACAACCAGCGCCGCGCCGAATGCGCCCGCGCCGCCGAGGAGCTCGGCCTCGCCAGCCTCCGAGACGCGACGGTCACGATGGCCGACGGCCTTCGGCCGCCGCTCGGCGACCGCGTTCGGCACGTGGTCGGCGAGAACGAGCGCGTCGAGGCGGCCGCCGCCGCCCTCGAGCGCGGCGACCTCGCCGAGCTCGCCCGCCTCCTCGACGCCTCCCACTCAAGCCTCCGCGACCTCTACCAGGTCTCGACAGCCGCGGTGGAGGCCACGGTGGAGCGGCTGCGCGAGGCCGGCGCCGCCGGCGCACGGATCGTCGGCGGCGGGTTCGGCGGCCACGTCCTCGGGCTGATGCCGCCCGGCGCCGCCGCCCCCGCGGACGCTCACGAGGTCCGTCCCGGGCCGGGGGCGAGGTTGGTGGACGAGAGCGCCGGATACAGCGCCCGATAGCGCTCGCGCTGGTCGCGGTACGTCTCGATCCACTCCTCCACGGGCTCCACGCGCTCGCCGGGCCGGACCGCGGCCGCGACTGCGGCGTGGACGTCGGGCCAGACTCCCGCCGCGACGCCGCCGAGGAGCGCGGCGCCGAATGCCGCCCCCGCGTCGACGGCGACCCGCTCGAGCGGAAGCTCGAGGACGGAGGCGACGATCCGCAGCCACGTCTCGCTGCGCGCGCCGCCCCCCGAGACGCGGGCGAGCGTCGCGCGGACGCCGATCCCGGCGAGCAGGTCGAGCGAGTCGCGGAGGCCGAACGCGACGCCCTCGAGGATCGATCGCACGAGCGCCCCGCGGTCGTGGCGGAGGCCCAGCCCGGCGAACGCACCGCGGGCGTCCGGGTCGGGGTGGGGGGTCCGCTCGCCCGCCAGGTAGGGCAGGAAGAGGAGGCCCTCGGCCCCGGCCGGCCAGGCGGCGGCCTCGGCGATCAGCTCGCCGAAGCCGGTGCCCGGGGCGAGCGCGTCGCGAAACCAGCTCAGCGACGCGGTCGCCGACAGCATCACCCCCATCGCGTGCCAGGCGCCCGGCACCGCATGGCAGAAGCTGTGCAGCCGCGCCTCCGGGTCGGCCACGTAGCGCCCCTCGGCGGCGAAGACGACGCCGGAGGTGCCGAGCACGACCGAGATCGGCCCCGGCCGGTCGACGCCGACCCCGAGCGCGCCGCCGGCCTGATCGCCCGCGCCCGCCGCCACCGGCACGCCATCCCCGGTGGCGCCGGACACCGCCGGGCTCTCAAGCGCGGGCGGCAGCCAGCCTGGATCGAGGTCGAGCGCCTCGAGCAGCTCCTCGCTCCAGCGGCGCCCCGCGACGTCGAGAAGAAGCGTCCCGGATGCGTCGGAGACGTCGCTCGCCCGCTCGCCGCAGAGCCGGAGGCGGAGGTAGTCCTTCGGCAGCAGGACGTGGGCGACGCGCGCATAGACGTCGGGCTCGTGACGGCGGAGCCAGAGCAGCTTCGGCGCCGTGAACCCGGGCAGTGCGCGGTTCCCGGTGAGCGAGATCAGCCGCTCGCGCCCGACCGTGGCCTCGATCTCGGCGCACTCGGGCGCCGTCCGCTGGTCGTTCCAGAGGATCGCCGGCCGCAGCGGCCGCTCGTGCGCATCGAGCGCGACGAGGCCGTGCATCTGTCCCGCAACGCCGATCCCGGCCACCGGGCCGGCCTCCCGGCGCAGTTGCTCGAGCACCGCCGTGGCCGCCTCCCACCAATCGGCCGGGTCCTGCTCGACCCAGCCCGGGCGCGGGGTGGAGAGCGGGTAGGAGGCCTCGGCTCCGGCGAGTAGGGCGCCGCCCTCGTCGAGGGCGAGTCCCTTGACCCCCGAGGTTCCGAGGTCGATTCCGACGACCGTCGCGCCGGTCACGCACCCAATGCGGCGTAGACGATCTCGTAGGCGCGGAGGGCGTCCTTCGCCCGCTGCGCCTCGCGAAGCGCGCCGTCGTCGATGCGCGCCGCGACCGAATCGATGAACCGCCACTGGATGACGGAGCGGCGCACCGCCCCCGCCTGGTCCTCGGTGTAGGGGTAGAGGTCGAAGCCGAGGCGCTCGCCGCGCTCGCCGTACCCGCAGCGACGGAACTCGAGCGCCAGCTCGAGCGTCTCCATGAAGGCCGTCGCGCCGACCATGTTGTCGTCGTCGAAGGTGCCCCAGCCCGAGTTCGCGTGTTGGTGGCCGAGGAGGCCCTCGGCCGCGAGCAGCGCCGCGTACTCGGGCAGGTGCTCGCCGTTCATCAGCAGGTGCTGCCAGTCCATGTTGACCTGGACGTTGTCGATCCCCTGCCCCCGCAGCTTGTGGATCACGTGCAGCGTCATCCCCATGTTGCGCATCAGGATCTTCATCGCCGGCTCCGAGTTCTTGTGCTCGAGGAAGAGCCGCACGCCGGCGCGGGCGCAGACCTCGGCCGCCTCCCCGACCCCCTCGATCAGCCACCGCCAGGAATCCGCGTAGGGGGTCTGGAACGGATAGTTGTAGCCCTCGATCCCGGGCCAGATGATCAGGTGCGCGCCGAGCGAGCCGGCGAACTCCGCGGCTTCGCGGCACAGGCGCCGGGCCTCGGCGCGGACCCCCTCGTCGGGCGAGACGAGGCCGCCGCGGCCGAAGCGGGGGTCGAGGTGAAGGCCGCCGGCGATGCAGTAGACGTCGTGACCGTCGAGCGCCGCGCGGACGTCGTCGAGGTTGTCGGGCGAGAGCTCCTGCGGATAGTGGAACTCGTAGCCGTCGATCAGGTCGCCGATGCCCTCGACAGCGCGGTGGACCTTCTCGGCGACCGGCTCGCCGGAGCCGTGCTCGGGCTGGTAGCCGCCGGGCACGAACCGGGTGATCATCGGCCCGAAGGCCCAGATTCCGAGGCTTGTCTTCATCTCACCCTCCTTCGGTGGATCAGCCGGACAACGTCACCGCCCGGCCGGACTCCGCGCTCTCGTACAGCGCCGCGATCGCACGCGCCTGCGCGACCGCGTCGGCGCGGCCGAAGGGCGCCGGGCGCTCGCCTGCGACCGCGGCGGCGAAGTCCTCGAGCTCGCAGGCGTAGGGATCGACGGCCGGGACCTCGATCTGCTCGGGCTCCCGGCCGGCGCGGCGCACCTCGATTCCGGGCCGGCGCGAGTGCCACGGGTCGTCGAGGAGCAGCGTGACCCCGTCGCCGGCGACCTCGAGCTCGTCGCGGTCGGTGATGTCGAACCCGCAGTCGAGCGCGGCGAGCAGGTCGCCAGGGAAGAGCATCGTCGCCACCAGGCGGACGTCGACGCCGGTCGCGCCCACCACCTGCTGGGCGGTGACCGCGACGGGCTCGCCCGCGATCAGTCGCGCCGCGCTCACCCCGTAGCAGCCGACGTCCATCAGGGCGCCGCCGTCGAGCTCGGAGTCGAGGCGAAGGTCGGGACCCCAGTCGAGGTTGAAGGAGAACGCGGCCCGGATCAGGCGCGGGCCGATCTCCTCCGCCAGCGATGCCAGTCGCTTCGCCTGCGGATGGTGGCGCCACATGAACGCCTCGGCGAGCACACGCCCGGCGCGCTCTGCGGCGTCGAAGGCGCGCTCCACCTCGGCGGGGTTTCGCGACATCGGCTTCTCGCACAGAACGTGCTTGCCGGCCTCGAGCGCCCGGATCGACCAGTCGACGTGCATCGAGTTCGGCAGCGCGATGTAGACGGCGTCGACCTCCGGCGCGGCGAGGACCTCCTCGTAGGAGCCATAGGCGTCCGCGACGTCGAGCTCCTCGGCCTGCGCTCGGGCGCGCTGGAGGTCGCGCGAGCCGATCGCGGCGATGTCGATCCCGGTCGCCTCACGGGCACCGGCGACGAGCAGCCGGTTGATCCTCGCGGTGGAGAGGAGACCGAGCCGCACCGGCGCATCCTATGCGGAAGCCCCTCTTAACCTCCGATTTGCGCGCAGGACAGGTAGTGTCCCGACTCGAGCGTTCCGACAGGGCAGCCCGATAGGGCGAAAGGAGGAGTGATGTCGGATTCCGATCTCGTCGATGACGCCATCGAGAGGCTGGAGTGGGATGAGGCCAAGGAGGAGCCGACGCCCGAGTCGCGCTTTCGCGCCTTCACCCGCCGGGCGGCGCTGACCGGTGGCGCGGCTGGGATCGCCGCGGCCGCGCTCCAAGCATGCGGCGGTGGTGGTACCACGACGGCGGCCTCGGGCGGGGGAACGGCCGCCTCGCTGTTCAAGCCGTCGGCGAGCTACAAGTTCACCTTCGTCAACCACGTGACGACGAACCCGTTCTTCGTCCCGACCAAGTACGGCGCCGCCGACGCCTGCAGCCTCCTGGGCTGCTCGTATCAGTGGACCGGGTCGCAGTCGAGCAACGTCAGCGAGATGGTCAACGCCTTCAACAGCGCCGTCACGGCCGGCGTCGACGGGATCGCGATCTCGCTCGTCGACCTGCACGCGTTCAACGCCCCGGTCGAGTCGGCGCTGAGTAAGGGGATCCCGGTCGTCGCCTACAACGCCGATGCCGCGGGCAACGCGCGCCTCGCCTACATCGGTCAGGATCTGTTCGTGTCCGGCCAGGAGATGGGCAAGCGGATACTCGGCCTGGTGCCGTCCGGTGACATCGCCCTGTTCATCGCCACCCCCGGCGCGCTCAACATCCAGCCGCGGATCGACGGCGCCAAGCAATCGATCGGCAGCAAGCTCACGGTCGACACGATCGCCACAGGCGCAGCGGTCCCTCAGGAGCTTTCGACAATCCAGTCCTACGCGCAATCGCACAGCTCCGTCAAGGGGATGTTCGCGGTCGACGCCGGCAGCACCCAGGGCGTCGCGCAGACGATCCAGAAGCAGGGCCTGAAGGGCAAGGTGCATGGCGGCGGCTATGACCTGTTGAAGCCGACCGAGGAGCTGCTGCAGAAGGGCTACATCGATTTCACGATCGACCAACAGCCCTATCTCCAGGGCTTCTATCCCGTCCTGCAGCTGTTCATGTACCAGGCGTCGCAGACCCTGACCGGAATCGCCGACGTCAATAGCGGTCTCAAGTTCCTCGACTCGAAGACCGTGGTCCCGTACAACAGCACCAAGAGTCGCTACGAGGGCTCGAGCACGGCGCCCGGGGTCACCAAGGCGTAGTCGGTACCAGTGGCGACGTCGGACACAACGGTTCCGGCGGGCGCTCCGACCGGGGGCCAGGCGCAGGCGCGCGCGACCTCCGGCGGAGCCGGAAGGCGGCTGGTGCGACGCGTCCTGACGCTGCGCGAGGGCAGCATCATCATCGTCACGCTGATCACCTTCATCTACTTCGCGATCAACGCGAACAACTTCGTCAGCATCGACAGCTTCAAGAACCTGCTGCCGTACTTCGCGCCGTTTGCGATCCTCGGCGCCGGCGAGGTCTTCGTCATGATCAACGGCGAGATCGACCTCTCGATCGGCGGCGTCTTGCTGCTGTCGCCGTTCATCTTCGAGAAGCTCGCACACAGCGCCGGCTTTGCGATCGTCCCAGCGCTCATCATCACGGCGCTCGTTTGCATGCTGATCGGCGCCTTCAACGGGTTCTTCGTCGCGTTCGTCGGCATCTCCTCGTTCGTGGTCACTCTCGGTACGCTGTTCGCGCTCTCCGGGTTGACGCTGGTCATATCCCACGCCGCTCCCGTGGCGACGCCGGGCACCGCCGTGATCGGCCTCAACACGTTTCAACAGATCTTCGGCGGCGGCACCTACTCGGAGCTGATCTGGGCGTTGGCGGTCGTCGCCATCCTCCAGATCGCCCTGACGTTCACCCGCTGGGGCGTCTATACGGTCGCGGTGGGCGGCAACCGCCTCGGCGCCGCCGAGGCGGGGATCAACGTGCATTGGAACCTGATCCGGAACTTCGTCATCTGTGCGCTCTGCGCCGGCCTGGTCGGGATCCTCGAGGCGGTTCGTACCACCACCGCGACGCCGGACCCCGCTGCGGCAAACGTATTCCTCTTCTCTGGAATCTCCGCCGCGGTGATCGGAGGGACCCTCCTCACGGGCGGCTCCGGCACCGTCATCGGGGCGCTGATCGGCGCGTTGTTCCTCGGGATTCTCAACGACGGGCTGATCATCCAGGGCACGAGCGCCGACTATCTCAACCTCTACGTCGGCATCGCGATCATCATCGCGATGACGATTAACGTCTACGTCCAGCGGGTGAGGAGAGGCGCGATCCATGGCTGACGCGCCGACAGGCGCGCGGGACGCCCCGGCGCCGAGCTCGGCCGAGGGCGACGTCCTCCGCGTCGAGCACATCGCAAAGAGCTACGGCCCGACCACGGCGCTCCGCGACGTCAACCTCCGTCTCGGCAAGGGCGAGGTCCTCGGTCTCGTCGGCGACAACGGCTCGGGCAAATCGACGTTGATGAAGACCATCTGCGGCTTCCAGAAGCCCGACGCCGGGCAGATGTTCCTGCGCGGCGAGCCCTATGAGCCGAAGAACGTCGACCACGCCCGCTCGCTCGGAGTCGACACCGTCTACCAGGACCTGGCGCTGATCGACGAGCTGTCCGTCTACCAGAACCTCTACCTCCGCCGCGAGCACACGCTGTCGGCGATTCCGCTCCTCGCGAACCGGTCGATGAAGAAGGGCGCCCGGGAGGCGCTCGACGAGATCGGGATCAACATCCCGTCGCTCGAGGCACCGGTCGCGCGGCTCTCCGGCGGCCAGCGCCAAGCGATCGCGGTCGCCCGCGCGGTCCACTCCGAGGCCGACATCCTGCTGCTCGACGAGCCGCTGGCTGCGATGGGCGCCAAGGAGGGCGCGCTGATCCTGGAGCTGGTCCAACGCCTGAAGGATGAGTCCGACGTCTCGCTGATCATCGTCGCCCACAACTACGTCCAGGTGCTGCAGATCTGCGACCGGGTCAACCTGCTCCAGGACGGCGCGATCACGTTCGACAAGCCGACCGCCGAGACCTCGCTCGAGGAGCTGAACGAGATCGTCGTCGAGGAGTACCGTCGCGCCCGCCAGGCCGTGCTCGCCGAGGAGGCCGCACAGGCAGGCAACCGCGTCGCTTGATGCTCGCCGCGCAGCTCTGACGCCCTCCCCTTGGCCAACGCCGCCTACGCGATCGGGATTGACTTTGGGACCGAGTCGGGCAGGGCGCTACTGCTCGACCTGCGCACCGGCGCCGAGGTGGGCGTCTCGGAGATGCGCTACCGGAGCGGGGTGATCGACCGGTCCCTGCCCGAGACCGGCGAGGAGCTCGGCGACGACTGGGCGCTCCAGGACCCCGACGACTGGGTGGCGGTCGTCGAGACGGCGGTCCCGGCGGTCCTCCAGGCGGCCGGCGTCCCCGCCGAGGAGGTGATCGGGCTCGGCGTCGACTTCACCTCCTGCACCGTGCTGCCGGTAGGGGGCGATGGCACCCCGCTCTGCGTGCTGCCCGAGTGGCGGGCCCGTCCGCACGCCTGGCCGAAGCTCTGGAAGCATCACGCGGCGCAGCCCGTCGCCGACCGCCTGAACGAGGTCGCCACCGAGCGAGGCGAGGACTTCCTCTCGCGCTACGGCGGGCGGCTCTCATCGGAGTGGTACTTCCCGAAGCTGATCGAGCTCTGGCTCGCCGACCGCGAGGTCTACGACGCGGCTGCCGGCTTCATCGAGGCCACCGACTGGATCGTCTGGCATCTGACCGGAAGCGAGCGCCGGCAGCGGTGCACGGCCGGCTACAAGGCGTGCTGGTCGGAGCGCGACGGCTTGCCGTCGATCGAGTTCTTCGAGGCCGCGTACCCCGGTTTCTCACGCCCGGCCGAGAAGCTCGGGACGACGTTCTGGCCGCTCGGGAGCCGGGCCGGCGCGCTGCGGGCGGAGATCGCCGACGACCTCGGCCTGCCGGAGACGGTCGCGGTGGCGGTCGGCAACGTCGACTCGTTCGTGTCGGTCCCCGGCGCGGGCGTCCAGGAGCCGGGGATCTACCTGATGGTCGTCGGGACGTCGATCTGCGACCTCGTGATCGACCCCGACGAGGTCCGCCTCCCGGGCATCACCGGCGTCGTCGCCGACGGGATCCTCCCCGGCTTCTACGGATACGAGGCGGGGCAGGTCGCGGTCGGCGACATGCTCGCCTGGTTCGTCGACGAGCTCGGCGGGCCAACGGGTGGCGGCGACGGCTACGCGGAGCTCGAGCGCGCGGCGGCGCACCTGGAGCCGGGCGCGACCGGCCTCGTCGCGCTCGACTGGTGGAACGGGAACCGGTCGATCCTCGCCGACGCCGACCTCAGCGGCGCCATCCTCGGGCTCACGCTCCAGACCAGGCCGGTCGAGATCTACAGGGCGCTGCTGGAGTCGATCGCGTTCGGGAACCGGCGGGTGATCGAGAACTTCGCCGAGCACGGGCTGGAGCTCGGCGAGATCGTCGCCTGCGGCGGGATCGCCGAGAAGAGCCCCCTGCTGATGCAGATGATCGCGGACACCGGCGGAAGGCCGGTGCGGATCCCCGCCTCGAGCCAGATCCCCGCCCGCGGGGCGGCGCTGTTCGGCGCCGTCGCGGCCGGCGCCGAGGCGGGCGGGTTCGACGACATCGCGACCGCGGTCGCCGCCACCAAGCCCGCGACCGCGCGCACCTACGAGCCCGATCCCGAGGCGGGGCCGACCTACGATCGCGTCTACGCGGTCTACCGAAGCCTCTACGAGACGCTCGGCCGCGCCCAGGCCGATCTGCTCCGCGGCCTGAAACGGATCCGCGTCGATCGCGCGGCGCAGAACGCGCAGAAAGGAGAGCCCGGTGAGTGAGCAGCGGAGGCCGCGCATCGGCCTGCTGGGGATCATGCAGGAGCTCTACGACGACATGATCCCGGGCATCACCGAGCACCAGGCCGGCTACGCGCGCGACGTCGCCGACCGCCTCGGCGCCGGCGCCGAGATGGTCGTCGCGCCGGTCGCCCGCAACCGCGAGGGCGTCGAGGCGGCGGTCCGCGAGCTCGCCGCCGGCGAGGTCGACGGGATCATGATCGTGATGCTCACCTATGGGCCGGCGATGCGCACGGTGCGGGCGTTCGCGGACAACAGCCTGCCGCTGCTGCTCGCGAACATCCAGCCCGAGCCGGCCGTCACCGCCGAGTGGGACATGGACGATCTCACCTACAACCAGGGCATCCACGGCGCCCAGGACCAGGCCAACGCGCTGGTCCGGGGGGCGATCCCGTTCTCGGTGATCACCGCCGATTGGCGCTCGGAGGGCTTCGCCCGCTCGTTCGAGGCCTGGGCCCGGGCGGCGCAGGCGGTGACCGCGCTGCGCTCGACGAGAATCGCACTCCTCGGCTACCCGATGAACGGGATGGGCGACATCCTCTCCGACCCGCCGGCGCTCCTTCGCCGGCTGGGGCCGATCGTCGTCAACGAGGACCTCGGCGGTGTCCACCGCCGGATGCAGGAGGTCTCCGACGAGGAGGTCCACGCCGTGCTCGCTCGCCACGCCGAGCAGTTCGCGGTCGACCCCGGTCTCCCGCGCGAGAGCCACGCCTACGCGGCGCGGTTCGAGGTCGCGATCCGCGAGCTGCTCGCCGAGCGCGGCTACCGAGGCTTCTCGGCGCACTTCGACTCGGTCGGCGGCGACGGGCGCTTCGAGCAGCTACCGCTGCTGGCGGCCTCCGACCTGATGGCCGACGGCTACGGCTACGCGGCCGAGGGGGACGTCAACACCGCGTCCCTGATGTGTGCGGGCCAGACGCTGATCGGCGACGCCCACTTCAGCGAGATGTACGCGATGGACTGGGAGCTCGACTCGGTTCTCGTGAGCCACATGGGGGAGGGGAACTGGAAGGTCGCGCGTCGCGACCGCCCGATCCGGCTCGTCGACCGCGAGCTCGGGATCGGCGGCCTCGGCAACCCCCCGACGACGGTGTTCTCGGCCGAGCCCGGGGTGGCGACGACCGCGGCCCTGGTCGCGATCGAGGGCGAGGTGTACAGGCTGCTGGTGGGGCGGGGAAAGGTCCTCGACACCCCCGAGCTCCCGAACGTCGAGATGCCCTACTTCCACTTCCGCCCCGACTCGGGGATGGAGGCGTTCATGGACGCCTGGCTGCGGCTCGGCGGCCCGCACCACTTCGTCACCAACCTCGGCGACCACACCGAGCGCTGGCGCCGCTTCGCGGAGCTCCTCGACGTCGACTGCGAGGAGATCTGAGCGGCCACGCGATAGAGGCGCTTCGCGACGAGGTCCTCGCGGCGAACCTCGCGCTCCCCGAGCACGGGCTGGTGACGCTCACCTGGGGCAACGTGAGCGGCATCGACCGCTCGACCGGGATGGTGGCGATCAAGCCGAGCGGGGTTGCCTACGACGGCCTCGAGTCGGACGACATCGTCGTCGTCGACCTCGACGGCAACGTGGTCGACGGCGACCGCCGCCCGTCGACCGATACGCCGACCCACCTCGCGCTCTACCGGGCCTTCGACGCGATCGGCGGCGTCGTCCACACGCACTCGACCTGGGCCACCGCCTGGGCCCAGGCGGGGCGGGAGATCCCGGTGCTCGGGACCACCCACGCCGACCTCTGCCCGGGGCCGGTGCCGCTCACGCGGGCGCTGACCGACGAGGAGGTGGCGGGCGACTACGAGGGCGCGACCGGCGCGGCGCTGATCGAGGCCCTTGCCGAGGGTCGTGCCGGCGAGTTCCCGTGCGCGCTGGTCCGCGGCCACGGCCCGTTCGCGTGGGGCCCGGATCCGGCGGCGGCGGTGGAGAACGCCGTCACCCTCGAGGAGGTGGCGCGCCTCGCGCTGCTGACGACGATCCTCGACAGCGACGCGGCGCCGCTCGCGGCGGCGATCCGGGACAAGCACTTCGAGCGAAAGCACGGCCCGCGGGCCTATTACGGCCAATCGCGGGGCTGACCCGCTCGATTTGGCTGGGTAGAGGAGGGGTTCGTGTAGTTGACCGCGTATACGGCGGCTAACTACACGGACCCCCTGCCGAAAGTCGTCGTCGGAGACGACGCCATTCAACAACTCGCGGCCCACGCCCGCGAACAGGGCTGGGCGGACGCCCTCCTCATCATGGACCCGAATACGGAGGAGGCCGCGGGTTCCCACCTGGCCGCTGAGCTCGCGGCCGCCGCCATCGATCCCCACCTGCTCCGCTTCGCGCAGCGAAGCGGATTGAAGGCGAACGACGAGGCTGTCTCCGCGGTCCGCACGCGTCTGGCCGACCTGCACCCCGACGCCCTGATCGCGGTCGGCTCCGGCGTCATCACCGACATCGCCCGCTACGCCGGCCACCTCGACGACCGCGACTTCGTCAGCGTCCCGACCGCGGCCTCGATGGACGGCTACGCCTCAGGCGTCGCCGCGCTCGAGCGCGACGGCGTCAAGGTCACCCACCCGGCACGGCCGCCACGGGCGATCTTCGCCTCGCTCCCGGTCCTCGCCGCCGCCCCGACCGACATGACCCGCGCCGGGATCGGCGACCTGCTCGGCAAGGCCACCGCGGGGCTGGACTGGTTCGCCGCCCACCTGCTCTACGGTGAGCCCCACGACGCCGCGGCGGCGGCGCGCGTCGGAGGAGCGATGTCGGAGGCCGTCGGCCACGTCGGCGAGATCCTCCGCGGCGAGCCGGCGGCGGTCCACGGCCTAATGAGCGGCCTGATCGAGTCGGGGATCGCGATGGCGAGGGTCGGGAGCTCGCGCCCGGCGAGCGGCTGCGAGCACCACGCCTCGCACTTCCTGGACCTCCAGGCCGCGCGCGGGCGCCGCCGGCCGGCGCCGCACGGGCTCCAGGTCGGCTACGCGACCCACTTCGCGATGCGGCTCCAGCGGTTCGCGTTCGGGGGAGGCATTGCGAGGCTCGCGACGCCGCGCGCCGGCGATCCGCTCGATGCCGGCGCTCGCGCCTGGCTCGGCGAGCCCGGGCCCGACGTCCTCGCCGCGATCGCCGAGAAGCGTCGCTTCGTCGCCGCCGGGGCCGGGCGCTGGCCGCGCGACGACCGCGCCTGGACGGAGGTTCGCGGTCGGCTCGCGCGGGCGATGGCGGTCTTCCCCGCCGTCGAGCGGGCCCTCGACGCCGCCGGGATCCCGGCCGCCCCCGGCTTCCTGGGTATCGACGACGACCTGTTGCGGGGGGCGCTTCGCTACGCGAATCGCCTCCGGGCCCGCTACACCGTGGTCGACTTCCTCGAGGGGCAGGGCGCGCTCGACGAGGCGATCGAGGCCGTCACCAGCGATCGTGGACGTGGGGACGGATGAGTCGGTCGTAGACGTCGCGGACCCCGTCGAGCTGCCCGTCTGTCAGCGGCGGCAGCTCGGCCGCGGCCGCGTTGTGGCGCGCCTGCTCGGGGTTGCGGGCGCCGGGGATGACGACGCTCACCCCTGGCTGGTCGATGATCCAGCGGAGCGCGAACTGCGGCAGCGGGACGCCGGGGCCGGGCAGCGCCTCCAGCTCGCGCACGGCCGCGAGGCCGACCTCGAACGGGACCCCGGCGAAGGTCTCGCCGACGTCGAACGCCTCGCCGCGACGGTTGAAGTTGCGATGGTCGTCGGCGGCGAAGACCGTGTTCTCGTCGTAGCGTCCCGACAGCAGGCCGGAGGCGAGCGGGACCCGGGCGATGATCCCGACGCCGGCCTCGCGCGCCGCCGGAAGCACCTCCTCCAGTGGCTTCAGCCGGAAGCAGTTGAGGATGATCTGCACCGTCGCCAGGTTCGGCCGCGCGATTGCGGTCAGCGCCTGGGCGCTGGTTTCGACCGAGACGCCGTAGGCTCGGATGCGTCCCGCCTCGACCATCTCGTCGAGGGCGGCGAAGACGGCGTCGTCCTCGTAGACGGCGGTCGGCGCCGAGTGGAGCTGGACCAGGTCGAGCGTCTCCGTCCCCAGGTTCTCGCGCGAGCGATCGTTCCAGGCGAAGAAGTTCTCGCGGTTGTAGTTCTCGGGAAGCTGCTCGACCCGGCGTCCCATCTTCGTCGCGACCATCGTCCCCGCGTCGGCGTGGCGCGAGCGGAGCTCCGCGCAGAAGCGCTCGCTGCGCCCGTCGCCGTAGACGTCGGCGGTGTCAAAGAAGGTGATCCCGGCCTCGACGGCGGCGTCGAGCGTCATCCGGGCGTCGTCGGCGCCGACCGTCCCCCAGTCGGCGCCGAGCTGCCACGTGCCGAGCCCGACGACGCCGACCGACCGGCCGAGTCGCTCGATCCGTCGCTCCTCCACGGCTCGATCCTCGCAGGTCGCGCCCCGGCCAGCCTCTCGGGCAGAATCCGGCCGCGATGAGCGAGGAGGGGCTCCGCGCGGCGGAGGAGAAGATGCGGGCGGCCGGCCAGTCGGAGGAGGCGATCCGCGCCTTCCGCAGCGCCTATCAGCGGCTCGTCGGCGGCGAGCGCGGCGTGCTGGCGAGCGCCAACCTCGAGCCCGTCGGCGACGTCCCCATGCTCGAGGAGCTGCCGGATGCCGGCGGCGACGCGCTCGGACGCCTCGCCGTGCTCAAGCTCAACGGCGGGTTGGCGACGACGATGGGCCTGCGACACCCGAAGTCGCTGATCGAGGCCCGCGACGGCCGCTCGTTCCTCGACCTCATCGCCGGCCAGATCCTCGCCCTGCGCGACCGCCACGGCGTCCGCCTGCCGCTGTTGCTGATGGACAGCGAGGCGACCCGGGCGGACACCCTGGCCGCGCTCGACGCTTACCCCGAGCTCGGCGGCGAGCTGCCGCCGGACTTCCTCCAGAGCATGGAGCCGAAGCTCGAGGAGTCGACGCTGGCGCCGGTGAGCTGGCCCCGAGATCCGGCGCTCGAGTGGTGCCCGCCCGGCCACGGCGACGTCTACGGCTCGCTCCGCAGCTCCGGCCGCCTCGCGGCCCTCCTCGAGGCGGGCTTCGAGCAGGTCATGATCTCGAACTCGGACAACCTCGGCGCCACGCCCGACCCCCGGATCGCGGCTCACCTCGCCGCCGAACGGATCCCGTTCCTGGTCGAGGTCGTCGAGGGGACCGAGGCCGACCGCAAGGGCGGACATATCGCCCGCCGCCGCGCCGACAGCCAGCTCGTCCTCCGCGAGGTGGCCCAGACCCCGCCCGGCGACGAGGAGTCGTTCCGCGACTACCGCAGGTGGCGCCACTACAACACGAACAGCATCTGGGTCGACCTGCGCGCGCTCGACGAGGCCCTCGAGCGCCGCAACGGCGTGCTCGAGCTGCCGCTGATCGTCAACCGCAAGACGGTCGACCCGCGCGATCCGGACTCGACAGCGGTGATCCAGCTCGAGAGCGCGATGGGTGCCGCCATCGAGAGTTTCGCCGGCGCCCGGCTCCTGCGCGTCCCGCGGACCCGGTTCGCGCCGGTGAAGACCACCGACGACCTGCTGCTCCTGCGCTCCGACGTCTACGCCGTCGGCGCGGATGCGGTCGTCGAGCCGATCGCCGCCCGCCGCGGCCGGATGCCGTTCGTCGAGCTCGACCAGCGCCACTACCGGCTGCTCGACGACTTCGACGCCCGCTTCCCCGCCGGCCCGCCCTCGCTCCGCGCGGCCGAGCGCCTCGTCGTCCACGGCGACGTCAGCTTCGAGCCCGGCGTCGTCGTCCGCGGCTCGGTCGAGCTCGACGCCGAGGCGCCGATGCGGATCGAGTCCGGGACGGTATTGGAGGGATGATTTTCGGCGAGGAGAGGGGGAGTCGAGCCAGGTAGCGGCTCCGCTGGGCGCTCGTGCGGGACGAGACCTACATTCACCGCGTTGTCCGCGGTAAACGTTGCATTCGCTTAGCGGCGCCCCGTCACTGACTCGGACTCCTCCATCGGCCCGAGCGCCTAACCTCCACCTAGATGTCCGACCTCCGCTCCGCTCCGCTCGACGAAGTCGATCCCGAGATCGCGGAGGTGCTGCGGCGCGAGCTCCACCGCCAGCAGCACACGCTGGAGATGATCGCCTCGGAGAACTTCGTCCCGCAGGCAGTGCTCGATGCGACCGGGTCGGTGCTCACCAACAAGTACGCGGAGGGCTATCCGGGGCGCCGCTATTACGGCGGCTGCGAGGAGGTTGACGTCGCCGAGCAGCTCGCGATCGACCGTGCGACCGAGCTGTTCGGGGCCGAGCACGTCAACGCCCAGCCGCACGCCGGCGCCCAGGCCAACAACGCCGCCTACATGGCGATGCTCGAGCCGGGCGACACGATCATGGGGATGGCGCTCGACCACGGCGGCCACCTCACCCACGGGATGAGGCTCAACGTCTCCGGCCGTCTCTACCACGTCGTCGCCTACCACTGCCGCCGCGAGGACCTCC
The DNA here is from genome assembly GCA_046732395.1 of Actinomycetota bacterium. Classification (GTDB taxonomy): domain Bacteria; phylum Actinomycetota; class Thermoleophilia; order Solirubrobacterales; family 70-9; genus JAWVFM01. Next base: position 15,554 of record JBKPNB010000149.1, read on the forward strand.
GCTGCGACATGGACGAGGTCGCCGAGCTCGCCCGCGAGCACCGGCCGAAGGTGATCGTCGCCGGCTGGTCCGCCTACCCGCGCTTCCTCGACTTCGCCGCCTTCCGCGAGATCGCCGACGAGGTCGGCGCCCGGCTGATGGTCGACATGGCCCACTTCGCCGGCCTCGTCGCCGCCGGTGAGCACCCGAACCCGATCCCGCACGCGGACGTGGTGACGACCACCATCCACAAGACCCTCTGCGGGCCACGGAGCGGCATGATCCTGTGCCGGGAGGAGCTCGCCAAGGACATCGACCGCTCCGTGTTCCCGGGCGAGCAGGGCGGCCCGCTGATGCACGTGATCGCGGCGAAGGCCGTCGCCCTCGGGCTGGCGCTGGGGGAGGACTTCCGCGCGCGGCAGCGGCAGACGGTGGCCAACGCGAAGGCGTTCGCGGAGGCCCTCATCGAGGGCGGGATCGAGGTCCTGACCGGCGGCACCGACGTCCACCTGGTGCTGGTCGACCTCGGCCCCACCGGCCTCGACGGCAAGACCGCGGAGAAGCGGCTGGAGGATGTCGGCATCACCGTCAACCGGAACGCGATCCCGTTCGACGAGCGCCCGCCGATGAACCCCTCGGGCCTGCGGATCGGGACTCCGGCGCTCACCACCCGCGGGCTGATCGAGGACGACCTGCGCGAGATCGCCGACGTGATCTCGATCGCCCTCTCGGATCGCTTCGAGGCCGAGCGCGACGGCCTCAGCGAGCGCACGAACGCGCTGATGGAGCGCTATCCGCTCTACCCGGAGCTCGCACCGGCCCCCATCTAGGTTCACGCCCATCGCGTTAGGCCACAATTGGGGTTGTGGCAGAGATGATCGGGGAGTCGCTGCGCGAGGCGCGGACGGGCCGCGGCCTGACGCTGGTCGAGGCCTCAGAGGCGACCAAGATCCGCGTCCGCTACCTGCGGGCGCTCGAGGCCGAGAACTGGGACGTGATGCCAGCGCCGGCCTACGCGCGCGGCTTCCTGCGCACCTACGCCGACTATCTCGGGCTCGACGGCGAGGCGCTGGTCGAGGAGTTCCGGCGGACCGTCGAGCCGCCACCTCCCGAGACGCGCGCTCCCGAGCGTCCCGCAGCAGTGCCCGGGCTCGGCGGGCGCCGGCCGATCGGATGGGGAGCCGTCGCGGCTCTCGCCGTCGTCGCGGTCGCCGGCATCATCTTCGTCCTCGGCATAACGGGTGGCTCCGGCGGCGGCAAGGGGGGGCGGACCGCGAACGGGCCGAAGCGAGCCCACCACCACCGCCACCATCAGGGCGCCCACCACCGCCCCTCGAAGCCGAAGCCGAATCCCACCCCGACCGAGGCCTCGATCGAGCTTCACCCGACCGGGACCGTCTGGGTCTGCCTGGTCGACCAGAGCGGCAAGCCGCTGGTCAACGGCGAGACGCTGAGCGCCGGGCAGAGCCGGGGTCCCTTCCGCGGGCCGGGCTTCGAGGTGAATCTTGGGAACGGCGCGGTCCAGATCCGCGCCGACGGCCGCGACGTCGGGGTCCCGAACAGCCCCAACCCGCTCGGCTATCGCGTCAGCCCCGACGGGGTCAGCGCGCTCGACCCCACCAGCCGCCCGACCTGCACTTGAGCGGTCGCCTCGGCGAGGGCCCGGTGCTCCACCGGCACACCTACGGCGAGCCCTCCTAACCTCCTGCGCCGATGCGCATCTGGGTGGACTGCACGGCGGCGGCGCACCCGCTGGTCCTGCGCCCGATCATCGAGCGCCTCGCGGGCCGCGGCCACGAGGTCTCGGTGACCGCGCGCGAGTATGGCCAGACGGTCGGCGTTCTCGAGCGGCTGGGGATCGAGCACCGGGTGTTCGGACGGCACGCCGGCGCCGCCGCCGGCGCCAAGGCCGCCGCCGTCGGGACCCGCTCGGCGGCGCTCGCGCGCTGGGCGCGGGGACAGGCCTTCGACCTCGCGCTGGCCCACGGCTCGGTCGACATCGCGGTGGTCTCGGCGTTGCTGCGGGTCCCGCTCGTCGAGATGCAGGACTACGAGTACGCCGGCCTCCAGCGCCAGCTCGCGTTCCGGGTCGCGCGTCGGATCGTGGCGCCCGACGCGATCCCGGTCGCGGCGATGCGTCGCGCCGGCGCCGCGCCGCGAAAGCTCGTCCGTTATCCGGGCCTCAAGGAGGACTACTACCTGTTCGACTTCAGCCCCGACGAGACGGTTCTCGGCGAGCTCGGGGTCGACCGCGACCGGGTCCTCGCGGTGGTCCGCCCGCCTCCCGAGACGTCTGCATACCACGCCGAGAACCCGCTGTATGAGCGGGTCATCGCCCGCCTGGCGGACGAGCCAGAGGTCCAGGCGGTGGTGATTCCACGGACCGACCGGCAGCGGGAGTCGGTCGTCGGCAACCGACGATCCCTGATCGTCCCCGCCCGGGCGATCGACGCCCAGAGCCTGATCGCCCTCGCCGACCTCGTCGTCGGCGCCGGGGGGACGATGAATCGCGAGGCGGTCGCGCTCGGGACCCCCGCGTGGACGCTGTTCAGCGGCCGCATGGGCGCCGTCGACCTGGCCCTGATCGAAAGCGGGCGGCTCCGCGCGCTCACCGACCCGGCCGACCTCGAGCTCCGCAAGCGCACCAGCCCGATCGGCGTCCAGAATCCGCGCAACCCGGACCGCATCGTCGCCGCCGTCCTCGGAGCCGCCGGGCCCACGGAGTACCCTCGGCGGGAATTCAAGTGAGGGGCTTTAGCCTCGAAAGAGGCGTGTAAGGGCGCCGAAAGGCGCCCGCAAGGTATTCCCGGCGCCGATGCTCGTCAACGGCAATCCAGAGGCGGTCTTCGCGCTCTACGCGTTCCTGCTGGCGCTGGCGCTCTCGTGGGTCCTGGTCCCGCCCACCAAGCGGCTCGCCGGGCGGATCGGGGCCATCGACTATCCCAACGAGCGCAGCATCCACACCGTTCCGACACCGCGGCTCGGGGGCCTTGCGATCCTCGTCGCGGTGCTTGCCGCCGGCCTCCTGTTCCTGCCGCTGGCGCCGATCACCAGGGCGATCCTCGGCGGCGCCGTGGCCGTCTCGGCCCTCGGCGTGGTCGACGACATCTTCGAGCTGAACGCCGGCGTCAAGCTGGTCGGACAGATCGTCGCCGTCGCGATCCCCGTCTTCAACGGGGTCCGGGTGGGGGCGTTCACGCTGCCGTTCATCGGTGGAGTGAACCCGAACACGGTCGACCTCTTCCGCCTGCCCGCGCTCGGCGAGGTCGAGCTGAGCCACGTGCTGACGATCCTCGGGATCGTCGCCGTCATCAACGTCATCAACTTCACCGACGGCGTCGACGGCCTCGCCGCGGGGGTGTGCGCGATCTCCGGAGTGACGCTGGCGGTGATCGCGCTCTCGCTCGAGCGGACCGGCGCCGGGGTCCTGGCGGCGATCGCCGCCGGGGGCGCGCTCGGGTTCCTGTGGCACGGCTTCCCGCCCGCCTCGAGCTTCCTGGGAGACACCGGCTCGGGGCTCCTCGGCTACCTGCTCGGTGGGATCGCGGTCGAGGGGGCGCTGAAGACGAACGCGGTGGTCGCCCTCTTCTTCCCGCTGATCATCCTCGCCGTGCCGATCCTCGACACCGGCTTCGTGGTCGCCAAGCGGATCAAGTACCGGCGGCCGATCCACAAGGGCGACACCTGGCACTTCCACCACCGGATGGCGAACATCGGGTTCTCGCAGCGACGGACGCTCGCCTATCTCTACGGCTGGGTGCTGGTGCTGGCGGCGCTCGCGCTCGCGCTCAGATTCGTCCCCTACTCCGACAACCACGGGCACTTCAACCCCGGCTGGACCGCCGTGATCGCCGCTTGCCTGCTCGCCGCCGGCGCGGCCAGCGTCTATCTGGTGGTCGTGCTCGAGATTCTCAAGCTCCGCAGCGAGCGGGCCCGCGACCTGTTTCGAATCGCCGGCCGGCCCGCGCCGGCCACCGCCGTCGACGAGGGGGTCGTCCGCGAGCTCGAGACCGGCACCTTCGCGGTCGTCGACCCCGAGAGCGGCGAGCTCGAGGCCCTCGACCCGGAGACCGGCGATTTCGAGGCCGTTGGAGAGGGCTGAAACGCCATCTCGAGGAGAACCCCGCCGGCGCGGAGTCGGGAGCAGAAGCAGGAAGCCCGGGCCGTAGGCGAGGGCAAGTGATTCAAGCGTGAGACGAGCAGCCGGCGGGCAGTTGTCCGATATAGTCGCCGTCCGCTCGTTCCCAATCGGGCCGGGCGGTCGTCCGTCCCTTGGGCCCGGAGTTCGACATCCCCGGTGACCGCGAGCCCGCCAGGGAGGACCGATGCCGCCGCCGCCGGAGCGCTGATGATCGCGGCGATCGTCGGCTGCGCGGCGGCCGGCTACGGGATCGGTTCGCTCCTGGGGGCTGCCGTTCCGCTCGGTCTGGCTGGCCTGTTCGTGGGCCTCGTCGTGGGGTTTGCCGTTGTCCACGCTCGCTTTAGAGGGATCTAGCGGAGACGGCGCCAGCTCTCGCGCCCTGCTCGCCCTCCGCTACGCCGACCTCATCGCCCTCGCGGTGGCGCTGCCGGTCTTCCTCGTCGTCGGGGCGTCGATGCTCGGCTACGTCGTCCTCGCCGCGGTCTGGATCGTCCAGCGCGTGCTCCAGTTCGCCGCCGAGCGAAGCGCGGCCCGCTCGCTCGCCGCGGGGGTCCGGCGCAACGCGCTCGGGACGCTGGCGGCGACGACGCTCATCCGGCTCTGGATCGTCACCCTCGCGATCCTCCTCGTCGGCCTGCTCGGCGAGCGCCGGGCCGGGCTCGCGGCCGCGGTGCTGGCGCTGGTCCTCGTCACCCTCTCGCTCGGCGGTCAGGCGCTCGCCCGCCTGTTCAGCTCGGCGGAGGAGCGCGAGCGATGAGCACCAAGCGGAAGCTCCTGGTGATCGGCGGCATCTACCTGCTGGTCGTGATCGTGCTCGGGGTGGCGCTCGGGAGCTCCGGCAAGAACGACGAGTTCAAGCCGCAGAACGAGTTCAAGCTCGACGCCTGGATCCCGATCAAGCTCGGCTCGATTGACCTCAGCATCAACCGCGCCGTCCTCTACCTGGTGCTGGCGAGCGGGCTGACGATCTTCACCCTGACCTGGATCGCCCGCCGGATGCAGCAGAAGCCGAACCGGGTCCAGACCGCGATGGAGCTCGCCTACGACCTCACTCGCAACACGATCGCGGCCGAGAACATCGAGGGGCGGCGGGCGGCGAGGTGGTTCCCGTTCGTCGCCACCCTCTTCTTCTTCATCTGGTTCTCGAACATGCTCGGCTACGTCCCGCTGCCGACGAACAGCAACGAGACCGTCGACATCTTCGGCCTCGCCGTTCCCACTTTCGCGATCTACGCGGCCACGGCGAACATCTCGGTCCCGCTGATGCTGACGATCGTGGTCTGGTTGACCTACAACGTCGAGGGGATCCGCGCACAGGGGTTCCTCGCCTACTTCCGCAGCTGGCTCCCGCCGGGGCTCGAGGAGATGAACCCGGTCGGCAAGGCGGCGATCTTCATGATCGAGGTGATCTCGCACTTCGTGCGGCTGATCTCGCTCTCGGTGCGACTCTTCGCCAACATCCTCGCCGGCCACCTCCTGATCCTGTTCATGGCCGGCGGCCTCGCCGTCCTCCTCGGGCTCGCGGCGCTCGGCGCTCTCACCTTCCCCCTGGCGTTCGCGTTCTTCATCTTCGAAGTAGTCCTGATCGCGACCCTCCAGGCGTTCATCTTCTCGATCCTCGCGGCCATCTACATCGGCGCCGCGACCTCCGCGACCCACTAGAGACAAAGGAGTCCCAATGATTGATCCGTTGACACTCGCGGCGAGCGGCGTCACCGACACCGGCGTCGCAAACGCGGGGAAGGCGATCGCGCTCGGCGTTGGCGCCGGGCTCGGCTCGATCGGCGCCGGAATCGGGATCGGCATCATCTTCGGCAAGGAGATCGAGTCGGTCGCCCGCCAGCCGGAGATGAAGGGCGAGCTCCAGGCGATCCGCTGGCTCGGCTTCGCGCTGACCGAGGCGGTCGCCTTCTACACGTTCATCTTCGGCCTGATCGCCTTCTTCCTCACTCCTTCTTGATCGGGGGCCCCGACATCGCCGCCCTGCCGCTCGCCAGCTCGAGCGGCAGCTTCCTGGTCTCGCCCGCCCTCGGGCTGATGATCTGGACCCTGATCGTGTTCGGGGTGACGATGTACGTGCTGAGCCGGGCCGCGCTGCCGCGGATCGGCGCCGAGCTCGACAAGCGGGCGAAGGCGATCCGGGAGAACATCGAGGCCGCCGAGCGCCAACGCCGTGAGGCCGACGAGCTTCTCGCCGACTACCGCGAGCGGCTGCGGGTCGCCCGCGACCAGGCCGACGAGATCGTCGCTCGCGCCCGCAA
>JBKPNB010000150.1:0-10674 GCA_046732395.1 Actinomycetota bacterium
GCCTGCGGCACCGTCGGCGAGGCGCTTCGCGCAGCGCGCCGCGGCGCGGCCCCCGCCCGCCGCGCGGCCTAAGAGGCTGGCCCACGACCCCTCGCGCACGCGGGGGTTGTGGGGCAGCCTCTGCCGACGCTAGATGAGCAAATCCACGACCCGCGCACGCGGATGACGCGCGGATAGCGTCGCTGGATCGGGTTCATCGGGCTCGCCAATACCACTAGGTATTGGCTTCGCCCTGCTTCACCCGCCCAGCTCGCTCCCGCGCGCCCCCGCGTACACGCGGACGTGGAATTGATCATCTAGCCAGAAACCCACTTGACAAGCGGCAATCCGACCTGTCCACACGGGATTCGCGAGGCCGCTTCGCTGCAGGGCTTTTTGCGATGATGGTCTCGATGGCATCGCATGTCGGGGATGAGTTGACCGAGCTTGAGGCCAGACTCGATCCCCGGCTCCTCCGGGCCCTCGACATGGTCGCCCCCGGGACCGGCCTGCGGGAGGGGATCGATGGGATCATCCACGCCCGCACCGGCGGCCTCATCCTCCTCGCCGATCCCGACGACGTCTCGTTCCTGCTCTCCGGCGGCCTGCGGCTCGACGTCGACTACAACCCCGCGCTGATCTACCAGCTGGCGAAGATGGACGGAGCGATCGTCCTCGACGCCAACGCCTCGCGGATCCTTTGGGCGAACGTCCAGCTGATGCCCGACCCGACGATCCTGTCGATGGAGACGGGCACCCGACACCGGACCGCGGAGCGCGTCTCGAAGCAGACCAAGGCCTTGGTCGTCGCGATCTCCCAGCGGCGCGACGTGGTCTCGATCTACGTCGAGGGGATGAAATACATCCTCGTCGACATCCCGACGGTGCTTTCGAAGGCGAACCAGGGGCTCGCCACCCTCGAGAAGTACCGCGATCACCTCGACCGGATCTCGACCCGGCTCACCGAGCAGGAACGCCAGGGGGCGGTGATGCTCCACGACGCGCTCACCGTGCTCCAGCGCGCCGAGCTCGTGACGCGGATGGCGGCCGAGGTCGAGCGCTACATCATCGAGCTCGGGACCGAGGGCCGGCTGATCGAGATGCAGCTCGAGGAGACGGTGATGGGGGTGATGTCCGAGCGCGGCGCGCTGGCCCGCGACTACATCGCGGTCGACTCCGAGCCGGAGCTCGAGCGCGCCGTCGCCGACCTCGCCGCGCTCCCCTATCGCGAGCTGCTCGACTTCGGCCGCCTCGCGGAGATCCTCGGCTACGACCGCAAGGCGAACACCCACGACCTGGCGGTGATGCCGCGCGGCTACCGCGCGCTCTCCCAGATCCCGCGGCTGCCGCGGCTCGTGGCCCAGAAGCTTGTCCACCAGTTCGGCGACCTGGAGGGAATCCTCGCCGCCTCCAACTCGGAGCTCGCCGCCGTCGAGGGGGTGGGCGACGCGCGTGCGGAGGAGATCAGCGCCGGTCTTCACCGGCTTTGGGAGGTCGGCTTCGTCGACCGCTACACGTCAACCTGATGGGCCGCCCGGCGGGCGGCTCGTCTCATAGAAGGAGGAAAAAATCCCAGATCTAGCTATCGAGGAAGCGCAAGCCGATCACGAGATCGGCCCCGTCGAGTGCACGTTCGAGGCGGGCGACAACGTCGTCTACCCGCACCACGGGGCCGGTGTCGTGATCCGCAAGGAGACGAGGGACCTGCTCGGCGAAAAGCGCGACTACCTGACGATCAAGATCCTTCACAACGACATGACGGTGATGGTGCCGTGTGAGAACGCGCACCGGGCCGGCCTGCGACGCGTGATCAACGAGGAGCAGGTGAAGCGGGTGATCGACGTACTGACCGGCGAGATGTCGGAGATGCCTAAGAACTGGAACCGCCGCTTCAAGCACAACCGCGAGAAGATCAAGACCGGCGACGTGTTCGAGCTCGCCGAGGTGGTTCGCAACCTCGCGATCCGCGAGTGGGAGAAGGGCCTCTCGACCGGGGAGAAGCAGATGTACACCCGGGCGAAGAAGATCCTCGCCTCGGAGTTCATGTACGCGCTTGAGAAGGACGAGGAGGGCGCCGAGGCGTACCTCGACGAGCTCCTGGAGGAGCGCTTCGGCGCAACCGCTGCCGCCACCGCCTAGCGGCGAGGGCGTCGCGACGGCCGTCATCGCGGCCGCCGGCTCCGGAGTGCGACTCGGAGCCGGCGGCCCGAAGGCGCTCGTCGAGCTTGCCGGGCGGCCGATTGTGGCGTGGTCGGTGGCCGCCCTGGCGCGGGCCGACGGGGTCGGTCCGACAGTGGTGGCGGCGCCGCCGGGGTTCGAAGATCAGGTGGGGAAGGCAGTAAAGACTGCGCGTGCGGCGAGCGTCGACTCCGTCACGCATACGCTGACGGAGTCGACGGTCGATGTTGTGGCGGGCGGGGAGACGCGGGCCGAGTCGGTCGCCAACGCGCTCGAGCGGGCGGAGACCGACCTCGTCGTTATTCACGACGCCGCCCGGCCGCTCATAACCCCCGCCCTCATTGACTCAGTCCTGGGCAAGCTCCGGGATAGCCCCGACGCCGACGGGGTGATAGCCGCCGCCCCGCTCGCCGACACCGTCAAGCGGGCCCGCGAGCCGCGGCCGGCGAAAGGCGAGTTCCCGAGCGGCGGGCCGACGGTGGCGAAGACCGAGAGCCGCGATCACCTGTGGGCGGCGCAGACGCCGCAGGCGTTTCGAACGGCGGCGCTACGCGAGGCCTTCGAGACCGATGACCAGCGCGTCGCCGCGGCCACCGACGAGGCGATGCTGATCGAGAAGGCCGGCGGCAAGGTCCTGATCGAGCCGGCCCCGGCCTGGAACCTGAAGGTGACGACGGCCGAGGACCTGCGGGTCGCCGAGCTGCTCCTCGCCCGGCGCTGAGCCCGGTTCGGATTTCCCCGACCGAGCGGAGCCCCTGGGGTACGCTCGGCCTGTTGTCTCAGGGGACTGCTCGCGCAGCGGATGATTCCGCGCCGGCCCCGCCGTCGGCCGCCGATGCCGGTCGCTACGCCGCGTTCGTCTGCTACGCGCGGGAGGACAAGCGGTTCGCCGTGGACCTGCTTCGCACCGCGCTGCTGGAGCGCGGGCAGACGGTGTGGATCGACGTCGAGGACATCCTCGCCGGCGCCAGCTGGCGCGATCGGGTCCGGCGCGGCATCGAGGCATGCACGGCATTCATCTTCGTCATCAGCCCCGACTCGGTTGCCTCGGAGCAATGTCGCGCCGAGCTCGACGACGCCCTTGCGCTCAACAAGCGGATCGTGCCGGTCGTCCACCGCGACGTCGACGAGCGCGCGCTGCCGGGCGCCGTCGCCGACGCCGAGTGGGTCTTCCTTCGCGACGAGGATGACTTGACGGACGGGATCGCGAGGCTCGTCGAGGCGCTCGAGACCGACCTCGCCTGGCGCGACGAGCACACGCGCCTGGCGGGCCGAACCCGCGAGTGGCTCGACGACGGGCGCGATCCGAGCTCGCTGCTGCGCGGGGCCGACCTCCGCCAGGCCGAGACCTGGCTCGCCCAGCAGGCCGGCCACCGCGAGGCGCCCACTGCCGAGCAGGCGTCGTTCATCGTCGCCAGCCGGCGGGCGAGCACCCGCCGCCAGCGGATCCTCCTCGGGAGCATCGCCACCGGCCTGCTGATCGCGATCGGGCTCGCGGTGTTCGCCCTAATCCAGCGCAACAACGCGATCTCCCAGACCCACGTCTACCAATCACAGGTGCTGGCACGCGCGTCGAGCGATCACCTCGCCGACGACTGGGAGCTGGCGAGCCTGCTCGCCGTTGAGGCCTACCGGGTCTCGCCGACCCTCGATGCGACCGACGCCGTGCTCGCCGCCGCCAGCGGTCACGAGCTCGGCCCGCCCCTCCGCGCGGGAGGCGCGGCGCTGACCTCCGTCGCGTTCAGTCCCGACGGCCGAAGGCTCGCCTCGGCCGGTGCCGACGGCGCGCTGCGGCTGTGGAGCGCCGCCAGCCGCCGCCGGCTCGGCGCGCGGATCCCCTCGGGGAGCACCCACCTTTACGGAATCGCCTTCAGCCCCGACGGCCGGACGATCGCCTCCGCCGGCGCCGACGGAACGGTCCGCCTGTGGGACGGCGCCAGCCATCGCGAGCGCGGGGCGCCGCTCGACTGCCACACCACCGACGTCTACAGCGTCGCCTTCAGCCCCGACGGCGGGACGATCGCCTCCGCCGGCGCCGACGGAACGGTCCGCCTGTGGGACGCCGCCAGCCATCGCCAGCTCGGCCGGCCGCTGGCGGCCGGCGGCGCCAGCAGCGTCGCCTTCAGTCCGAGCGGCCGGATTCTCGCGTCGGGCGGCGAGGGCGGAGTGGTGCTCTGGGACCTGCGGAGTCGCGACCGGATCGGCCGGCCGCTCCCGACGGGAGGCGTCAACAGCGTCGCGTTCAGCCCCGACGGCCGCACGCTCGCCACCGCGGGCGAGGATTCGCCCCGGCTGTGGAGCGTCGCGACCCATCGCCGGCTCGGCCAGCCCCTCACCGGGCACGTGGGGTTCGTGAGCAGCATCGCCTTCAGCCCCGACGGCCGGACGGTCGCCACCGCGGGTGAGGACCTGACCGTCCGGCTCTGGGATGCCGCCAGCGGGCACGAGTTGGGACCGCCGCTGACCGGGCATGGCGTCACCGTGAACGCCGTCGCCTTCAGCCCGGATGGCCGAGCGCTCGCATCGGCCGGAGGCGACGGGACGATCCGGCTGTGGAGCACGGCGAGCCGCCGCGAGCTGGGCGCGCCGCTGAGCCACCGGATCCGGGTCGACGACGTCGCCTTCAGCCCCGACGGCCACGCCCTCGCCACGGCCGACGTCGACGGGGTGCGGCTGTGGCGGGTCGGCGGTCATCGCCCCCTCGGCCGGCCGCTCGGCGCCTCCGGCGCCACCGGCCTTGCGTTCAGCTCCGACGGCAGGACCCTGGCGGTCGCCGGCTACCGCGGGCCCGTGCTGTGGAGCGTCGAGACGCACCGGCCGGTCGCCCCGCGGCGGATGACCGCTGGGGCCGAGGCCGTCGCCTTCAGCCCCGACGGCAGGACGCTCGCGCTCGGCGGCTTCGGCGGAACCACGCTCTGGGACGTCGCGACCCGGCGGCGGCTGGGCCGGCTGCCAGGCCACTCCGGAGGCGTCGTCGGGCTCGCCTTCAGCCCCGACGGCAGGATGCTCGCCACGGCCCACGATCGCGGCGCGATTCGGCTCTGGGACGTGGACGCCCGTCGGGCCCTCGGCCGACCGCTCCCGGGCCACACCTACGGAACGAACGACGTCGCCTTCAGCCCCGACGGGCGGGTCCTCGCGTCGGCCGGCACCGATCGGACCGTCCGCCTCTGGGACGTGGAGCGCCACCGCCTGCTCGGGGCGCCACTCGTCGGCCACCGCTTCGCGGTGGACGACGTCGCCTTCAGCCCGGACGGCGCGACGCTCGCCTCGGCTGGCGCCGACGGCACGATCCGCGTCTGGGATGTGGCCAGCCAGCGCCAGCTCGGGACACCGCTCGCGGGCCACACCGATGCGGTCAACGCGGTCGCCTTCAGCCCCGATGGCCGGATGATCGCCTCGGCGGGCGAGGACCGGGCGGTTCGCCTCTGGAGCAGTCTTCCGGTTGCCGCCTACGCGCGCCAGCTCTGCGCGCACGTGGACGACGCCCGCGCCGAGCGACTCCTGCGCCGCGCCGAGCCCTCGATCCCGTTCAGGCCGCCCTGTTGAGTCATTGGCGCTCGGCCCCGGTCCAGCGCTCGCGCGTCACCGCGAAGACGACGATCGGGGATTCGAGCAGCACGTCCCGGCGGACCGGCGAGAGCCCGAGCCGGCGGGCGACGCGGATCGACCGCTCGTTGTCGGGGTCGATCATCGCCGTGAAGTACGGCGCGGGCACGGCCTCGAAGCCCCAATCGAGGATCGCACGGGCCGCCTCGCTCGCGTAGCCCCGACCCCAGGCGTCGCGGTGCAGGACCCAGCCGACCTCGGTCTCGTCGAATTGCCTCCAGTACCTGCGCCCCGCGCGCCCGAGGACCCGGGACGCAGGAGCAGGCGTTCCGTTTCCAGCCTCACCCCGCTCATCCCGAGCGGACCAGGACCCAGACCAGCGCCAGCGCGAAGCCGATCTGCCCGAAGGCCAGGGCGGTTCCGAAGTTGGCCGCCCCGAGCGCGGCCGCGATCACGCTCGACGCGGCGAACGCGCCGATCAGGATCCCCAGGTCGCGGAGCGTCCGCCGCACCGCGGCAGCGTAGAGGGTCGACGCACCAATACCCTGGCGCAGAGTGCTCACCGACTACCACGTCCATCTTCGCGAGGACTCCGACGAGCGACCCGGCGAGGAGTCGGGGTTCACCGAGGAGAACGTCGAGCGCTACCTCGAGGCGGCGCGCGCGGCGGGCGTCGGCGAGCTCGGCGTTTCCGAGCACATCCACCGCTTCCGCCAGGCGCTCGAGCTGTGGCGGCATCCGTTCTGGGAGGAGCAGGGGCGCGACGACCTCGACGCCTACTGCGAGTTCGTCCGGACGACGCCGCTTCGGCTGGGGATCGAGATGGACTTCATCCCCGGCGTCGAGGACCGCACCGCCAACCTGCTCGAGCGAGGCGGGTACGACTACGTGATCGGCTCGGTGCACTTTCTCGACCTCGGCGCAGTCGACCACGAGGGCTGGGACATCTGGGAGCGGGAAGGCGATCCCGACGCCGTCTGGCAGCGGTACTTCGACACGCTCGCCGAGGCGGCCCGGTCGGGACTGTTCGACATCCTCGCGCACCCGGATCTCGTCAAGTTTTGGGGACCGGAGCGCGCTCCCGAGCGCGACCGTCGCTTCTACTACGAACCGGCGGTCGAGGCGATCGCCGAGACCGGCGTCGCGGTCGAGGTGTCAACCGCCGGGCTTCGAAAGCCGATCGCCGAGATCTATCCCGCCCCGGCACTTGCCGAGATGCTGGTCGACGCCGGCGCGGTATTCGCCCTCTCCTCCGACGCCCACGTCCCCGATGACATCGGGCGCGACTACGATCGCGCCGTCGAGGCGATGCGCGACTGGGGGATCGATGAGATCGCCGCCTTCTCGGGCCGGTCGCGGCGGATGGAGCCGCTCGGGTGATGTAGATGGCGCTCGCGGTCGGGATCGGCTACGACAGCCACCGCTTCGGCGCCGGGCGGAGGCTCGTCCTCGGCGGCGTCGAGGTCCCGCACGAGCTTGGTCTCGAGGGCCACTCCGACGCCGACGTCCTCACTCACGCGGTGATCGACGCGATCCTCGGGTCCGCCGGGCTCGGCGACCTCGGGGTGCACTTCCCGCCCACCGAGGAGCGCTGGCGCGACGCGGACTCGATCGACCTCCTTCGCACGGCGCTCGGGATGGTCCCGGGCCGGGTGGTGAACGCGGACGCGACCATCGTCTGCGAAGGCCCCCGGCTCGACCCACACCGGGCCGAGATGGAGCGCGAGCTGGGCGCGGCGCTGTCGGCGCCGGTGAGCGTTAAGGCGACGTCGAATGAGGGAATGGGCTGGGTCGGTCGCAATGAGGGAATCGCGTGCATAGCGGTCGTGCTCGTCGACCTGGCCGCCGGTCCCGCCACTGCGGCGGCGAACCCTACGGCGGGCTAGGGTTCGACCGATGTCGCTGACCGGCGCGAACCTGCCGCTGCTCGGGCGCGTCTCGCGCGTTCAGCTCGGCAAGCTTGGTGCGGTCGGCGAGGTGCCGGCGGTGATGCGTGAGCTGGTCGAGACCGGGCTCGTCCATCCCGTTCGCCCCGACAAGCTGGCTCGCATCGCCCGCGAGTTCCTCCGCTGGGGCACCTCCCCGGCGACCGCGGTCGCGGCCGCGACGATCGAGCGCCCCGACGCCGTCGCGATCGTCGACGAGATTGGCGAGCTCAGCTTCCGCGACCTCCACGAGCGCTCGAACGGCCTCGCCAGGGCGCTCCGCTCCGACGGGGTCGAGGCGGGCGACGGGATCGCGATCATGTGCCGCAACCATCGCGGGTTCGTCGACGCGACCCTCGCCGCCGCGAAGATCGGGGCCAGCGTCCTCTACATGAACACCGGTTTCGCGGCGCCGCAGTTCAAGGACGTGGTCGAGCGCGAGGAGCCCTCGGTGCTGATCTACGACGAGGAGTTCGCGAAGGTCCTCGAGCCCGCGCGCAAGGCCGGCGGGCGCGACCTGCGCTGCTTCCTCGGCTGGCGCGAGGACTCCGACGGCGAGCCCCCAGACCGCCCGATCGAGGAGCTGATCGACGAGGGGGACCCCGCCGACGTCGACGCGCCGGAGGCCGAGCCCCGCTTCATCATCCTCACCTCCGGGACGACGGGAGCGCCGAAGGGGGCGCAGCGGAGCTCCCCGGGGACCCTCGCCCCGGTCACCGCGATGCTCTCGAAGCTCGGGCTCCGCGCGCGCGAGAGCACCGTCATCGCCGCCCCGCTCTTCCACTCCTGGGGGTTCTCGCACCTGCTGATGGCGCAGGCACTCGGCTCGACGGTGGTGGTGCGGCGCAAGTTCGACCCCGGGCGAACGCTGGAGTTGGTGGCCGAGAGCGGGGCCACGGCCCTCGCCGTGGTCCCGGTGATGATGCAGCGGATCCTCGAGCTGCCGGAGGACACTCTGCGGAGATACGACCTCTCGTCGCTGCGCGTCACCGCCGTCAGCGGGTCGGCGCTGCCCGGGGAGCTCGCGACCCGGTGGATGGACCTCTTCGGCGACAACATCTACAACCTCTACGGCTCGACCGAGGTCGCCTATGCGACGATCGCCGGCCCCGAGGACCTGCGGGCGGCGCCGGGGACGGCGGGGCGGCCGCCGCGCGGGAGCGTGGTCAAGGTCCTCGACGACGACGGCAACGAGCTGTCGCCGGGGGAGACCGGCCGGATCTTCGTCGGCAACGAGTTCCAGTTCGAGGGCTACACCGGCGGTGAGAGCAAGGAGGTCGTCGACGGGCTGATGTCGAGCGGCGACGTCGGCCACTTCGACGAGGAGGGCCGGCTGTTCATCGACGGTCGCGACGACGAGATGATCGTCTCCGGCGGCGAGAACGTGTTCCCGCGCGAGGTCGAGGACCTGCTCTCCGACCACGATGCGATCAAGGAGGCGGCGGTGATCGGCGTCGAGGACGAGGACTTCGGGCAGCGGCTGAAGGCGTTTGTGGTTCCCGCCGAGGGCGCCGACCTCTCCGCCGACGAGGTCCGCGCGCACGTCAAGGAGAACCTCGCCAACTACAAGGTCCCGCGCGAGGTCGAGTTCCTCGACTCGCTGCCACGGAACCCGACCGGCAAGGTGATGAAGAAGGAGCTGGCCTAGGGCCGAGCCCGGAGCCGGCCCGTCCGGCCTTCCCGGCCTTTTCCTAGGCCGCGGCGCCCTCTCGCTCGCGGCGGCGCCTCGCGGCCTCGATCCGGAGGTTCTCGTGCTCGACCCGGCGCTTGAGCTGGTGCAGGGTGCGGCGCATGTGGCTTCCCATCGTCGGCGCCGCGACGTACTCCGAAATCAGCCCGGCGAGGCCGGCGCCGGCGACGCCGTAGGCGAGCCGAAACTCGACCTTGGTGCGGCCGTCGCCGAGCTCGCGCAGGCGCCAGCGCCCGCGCTGGTCGAGGCCGGTGACCGACGACCAGGCCATGTCGTGCGGCTCGTCGAACTCGACGACCTCGATCAGCCCGCCGACCTCGGCGGCGCCGACCCGGAACAGGACCCGGTAGCGGGCGCCGAGGCCGATTGCGCGCTCCCCCTGGACCTCCCACCTCGTCACCCCCGACATGTAGTGGAGCGCGTTCGCCGGATTCGCGACGTGGTCCCAGATCAGCTTCGGCCGGGCCGCGATTGTGACCGACTCGTTCAGCCTCATCCGATCACCGGGAACCGGCGCTCGGCGGCGAGCGCATCGAGCGTCTCCTGCATGTGCCGGGTGAGGTGGTCGTAGACCTCGTCGACGTCCGGCTCCGGGCCGAACTCCCGGGCGAGGTCGATCGCCGGCAGGACCTCGATCGTCACCTTCGCCGGAAGCGGTATCCGCGGGATCAGGTCGCCGATGTCGAGGCCCCACGGCGGCGCGATCAGGATCGGCAGCACCTTCAGGCGCATCGTGCGGTCGAGCCGCAGGAGCCGCGCCAGCCAGTCGCCGCGCGAGAGCCACAGCGCCGTCTCCTGGCCGCCGATCGTCACCACCGGCACGATCGGGACGCCGCGCTCGAGCGCGAGCCTGATGAACCCCTTGCGGCCGCCGAAGTCGACCTTCGACCCCTGCCAGCTCGGGCGGTGCACCTCCCAGTCGCCGCCGGGGAAGACGAGCACCGCGGCGCCGGAGTCGAGCGCCTTGCCGGCGTTTTCGTGCGAAGCGGAGACAGTCCCGTAGCGGCGCAGCAACGGCCCCAGCGGCGAGGCCAGGACCAGGTTGTGCGCGAGCTGGTTGTAGCGGCGCTCGACGCCGAAGTAGGTCGAGAAGGCGAGCGTGAAGATGATCGTCTCGGGGGCCAGGTTGCCGCCGGTGTGGTTGCCGACCATCAGTACCGGGCCCTGCTCGGGGACGTTGCCCAGGTTTCGCACCTCGGCCCGGTACCAGATGGTCGCGAGCAGCCAGCTCAGCGGCAGGTTCTCGCGGATGTAATCCGGATCGCGATCGTCGAGGTCGGCGCGCAGCCGCGAGGCGACCTCGTCGGCGGCGCGCCGGGCGACCGCGCCGATCAGCCCGGCGCCGGTCCGGGC